>JAHFZE010000266.1 GCA_020854785.1 Methanomethylovorans sp. | reverse complement strand
CATGCCAAAGCCTCTGTTCGGTGTGAACGGTTCAGGCATGCACACTAACCAGTCCTTGATGATGGACGGCAAGAACGCCTTCTATGACCCGGAAGCACCAAACGGCCTCTCACAGACGTCCATGTATTACATAGGCGGTATACTGAAGCACATCAAAGAGTTCGCTGCAGTCACCAACTCTACTGTGAACTCCTACAAGAGGCTTGTACCGGGGTATGAGGCACCTATATATGTCACATGGTCTGCTTCCAACAGGAGCTCTCTCATCAGGATCCCTGCAACAAGAGGCATTGGTACAAGGGTCGAGCTAAGGTGCCCTGACCCTGCATGTAACCCATACCTTGCATTCGCCCTGATGCTGCGTGCTGGTCTTGACGGCATAAAGAACAAGATCGAGCCACCGGAGGCCACGAACGTCAACATCTTCAAGCTCAGTGAAGAAGAGCGCGCTAAGAGAGGTATCCAGTCTCTCCCCGGCAGTCTGAAGGAGTCCCTTGATCTCATGCGTGCCAGCGAGTTCACAAAGGAGGCTCTTGGTGAACATGTCTTCAACAGCTTCCTTAAGGCAAAGACCGCTGAATGGGATTCATACAAGGCACAGGTTCACCAGTGGGAACTGGACAACTACCTGAGCATATTGTAAGGGAACCATCCCTTACATATAACTTTATTTCATTGTCCTTATGGACGTTAGATGCCAATAGCTTTTAGTTTGGCTTCCCTCTATTGGAGATCATTCCCAATGAACGACGAAGATAGGCCTTTTATGGATATTTGCATGGTTAGTCCGAAAAAGGCAAATTGATGTATCTCCAAAAACAGTTCTTAGTGGTAAATATGTGCGGAATTATAGGCGTTATAGACCGGGGCCGGTCTGGCATGGACGGCTCAGGCATAAAAGAGGCCCTAAGCCTGATGAACGAACGAGGAAGTGGAGAAGGCGCGGGTTATGTAGCTTATGGCATATACCCAGATTATCCGGATTATTATGCTCTTCATGTCTTCTATGACAACCTGGTGGAACCGAAAAAGAAGGTAGACGACTTGCTTGAAAAGTGGGGACGCATAGTCCAGCAGGAAGAGATCCCTACCTATGAGCAACCCGGCCTTAGGAAGAAACATATTCCATGGCGGTATTTCTACAAGCCCCATAAGGATCTCGTGGTAGGCAGTTCCACACCTGAAGACGATCTTGTAAAGACCCTTGTGATGGACATCAACTCCCGTATAGATGGTGCTCTGGTGTTCTCTTCAGGCATCAATATGGGAGTGTTCAAAGCGGCTGGCTGGCCGGAGGATGTTGCGGATTTTTACCGCATACAGGATTACAAGGGTTACATATGGCTTGCTCATAACCGTTACCCAACGAATACTCCAGGTTGGTGGGGAGGCGCCCATCCATTCAATCTGCTTGACTGGTCAGTGGTTCACAATGGAGAGATCACTTCATATGGTACTAACAGGCAGTATGTGGAAAGCAATGGCTACAAGTGTACTATGTTCACGGATACCGAGGTTGTAGCTTATCTCTTTGATATCCTGGGCAGGCGCCATGGACTGTCTGAAGATCTGGTTGTAAAGGCTTTGGCTCCTCCTTTCTGGGATGAGATCGATGCAATGCCCGAAAGACAGCGGAAGATAGATCACGCCATGCGTCTCACATACGGGGCTGCCCAGATGAATGGACCTTTTGCCATAGTTGTGGCTACAAGCCAGGGTATAGTAGGGTTCACTGACCGTATCAAACTACGTCCTTTGGTCGTGGCTGAGAACGGAAACAAGCTCTACATCTCCAGTGAGGAGGCAGCTATCAGGGTGATGGACCCGGCTGTCCAGAACATCCGCATGCCCAGAGCAGGCGAACCGGTCATAGGGAGGGTCATTGTATGACCCTGGGAAGTGTACCTCTGCGGTATAAGGTAAGCATCGACCATGATCACTGTATGCAGTGTATGCGCTGTGTGGACAATTGTTCCTATGGTGTTTACAGGGTGGAAGGCGACAAGATCATTATAGACTCCCGCAAATGCACTGCCTGCCACCGTTGTATTTCCATGTGTCCCAGAGATGCTATCAATCTTCAGGAGAGGCCCGTGGATTACCGCAGTCATCCCCTGTGGACAGCTGAGGCCAGGGAGGATATCATCAATCAGGCCCGCACCGGCAAGATAATCCTTGCAGGTATGGGTAATGCTCTTGATTATCCGGTGATCTTCGACAGGCTGGTATTGGACGCTTGTCAGGTTACAAACCCAAGCATCGATCCTCTGAGAGAGCCCATGGAGCTGCGCACATACCTTGGTAAGAAGCCTTCAAGGCTTGATTTCAGAAAGAACGATGAAGGTGATGTGGAACTTGTCACGGAGCTTGCCCCTAACCTGAAGCTTGAAACACCCATCATGATAGGTCACATGAGTTACGGAGCTATCAGTCTAAATACCCAGCTAAGTCTTGCAAAGGCAGTGACAGAAATGGGTACTTTCATGGGCACGGGCGAAGGCGGAATGCATAGGTCTCTGCATCCGTATCAGGACCACACGATCGTTCAGGTGGCCTCGGGGAGGTTCGGTGTTGATATCGATTATCTTGAAAGGGGCGCAGCAATTGAGATCAAGATCGGACAGGGCGCAAAGCCGGGTATAGGCGGTCACCTTCCAGGTGAAAAAGTATGTGTTGATGTGTCCTGTACCCGTATGATCCCACTTGGCTCAGACGCTATAAGTCCGGCACCTCATCATGATATTTATAGTATAGAGGATCTGGCGCAACTAGTCCGGAGCCTTAAGGAAGCTACAGAGTGGAAGAAGCCGGTGTTCGTGAAGATCGCAGCTGTGCATAACGTAGCCGCCATAGCTGCAGGTATAGCGCGTTCGTCAGCAGATGCCGTTGTAATAGATGGTTTCCGTGGCGGGACAGGTGCAGCTCCCAAGGTGTTCAGGGACAATGTAGGCATACCCATAGAAGCAGCTATAGCTGCTGTCGATCACAAGTTGAACGATCAGGGTGTAAGGAATGAGGTTTCCATCATTGCCAGCGGAGGCATACGCAACAGTGCAGACCTTGCAAAATCCATTGCTCTGGGGGCGGATGCAGTATATATTGGAACAGCTTCCCTTATAGCTCTCGGATGCCGGGTGTGTGGCAATTGCTACCGTGGTCTGTGTCCCTGGGGCATAGCCACCCAAAGGCAGGACCTGGTAGACCGTATAGATCCCGAGATAGGGGGAAGGAACGTTGCGAACCTTATCCATGCCTGGACACTGGAACTCAGTGAACTGATGGGTGCTGCGGGTTTAAACAGCATCGAAAGTCTTAGGGGTAACCGCGAACGTTTGCGTGGATATATGCTGGATGAAGGCATGCTGAAAGTGCTGAACGTCGAGCCGGTGGGGGCATAAAGATGGAAAAGCTGGTCATTGATGCAAAAGGTATGCATTACACTCCACTCAATAAGCAGATCCGACAGGCCGTAGCTGCCGGAGTTAAGGAAATAGAGATAAACAATGTACTTGGACAGCGTTTTATAGCCAATGGTCTTAGAGGTGATGTGAAGATCACTATCAATGGTATTCCGGGTGGTGATCTCTGTATGTTCATGAACGGACCCGAGTGCACTGTTCACGGGGATTGTGAACATGCTCCCGGGAACACCATGGACGGGGGAATGATCATCGTCCATGGTAGTGCTGGTGATGCTGTAGCTCATAGTATGCGTGGCGGAAAGGTGTACGTCCGGAATAACATAGGATACCGGGGCGGTATACACATGAAAGAATACGAATCTAAAAAGCCAATGCTGGTGATCGGTGGCACTTCTCATGCATTCCTTGGTGAATACATGGCAGGAGGTCTTATATTGGTCCTTGGCATGGGTTCACAGCCACTTATGGAGGACAGAGGTATCGGCAGTGGTATACACGGGGGAGAGATCGTGATCCGTGGAAATGTGTCAGACAGGCTTCTGGGAGTGGGTGCTATAAAAACAGAGTTCACTGAAAGCGACCTTAAACGTTTGTCGCCGGTAATAGAGGACTTCTGTTCAAGGTTCGATATAGATCCGGTTCCTCTGATGGATACTAACTATACGCGTATAGTGCCTTCGAGCAGCAGGCCGTTTGCTGGTAAATACACATGGGAGTGATTGAAATGGGTAAAAATTATCTCGATCTTAAGGCTGAGGTCTGGGACACAGGCATATGCGCTGCTTGTGGTGCATGTGTGGCAGTGTGTCCGGCAGATGCCATATTTTTCAAGACTGGGGAAGAATCCATAAGTCCCTTCAACAATGGATACTGTAAGGAAGTAACTGATGGAGTCCCATGTGGTGCATGTTATGCTACCTGTCCCAGGCTCGATCCCTCACCTACCGAGGTGTTGGGAGAGTATCTGGATATCTTTTCTGCAAAGGCCGATATCCCTATCCCTGGAAAACAGAGTGGAGGGGCTGTCACCGCTATCCTGGTGAATGCTCTTGAACAAGGTATGATCGACGCAGTGGTCACAGTGGAAGAGGATTCATGGACCCTTAAACCATCGTCCACTGTCATCACATCGGAAGATGTGCTTATCAATCAGGCAGGAAGCCGTTATAACTGGTGGGTGCCACTGGTCTCTTCTCTGAAGGAGGCAGTCATAACCCGTAAGTACAGGAATGTTGCAGTTGTGGGTGTGCCCTGTGTGGTGCAGGCTGTCAGAAAAATGCTTGACAGCGATCATGACCTCTTAAGGCCATTCAGGCGCTCCATACGTCTGGTCATCGGCCTTTTCTGTACAGAGACCTTCGACTACGGGAAACTTATAGAGGACAAACTGATCAGAGAACGCAGCATCCAACCGCTGGACATAGTTCACTTTGATGTAAAAGGGAAGCTTGAGATCACCATAAAAGACGGTAGCTTCATAGCCATACCTTTAAAAGATGTCGATGATTGTGTAAGGCCAGGTTGCAGGGTGTGTACTGACTTTACTGCTATTGGTTCAGATCTGTCTGCGGGTTCAGTGGGCAGTCCTAAAGGCTATACTGCACTGATCACACGCAGTACTGCCGGGCAGACAGTTGTACAAAGTGCAATTGAAAATGGTTTGCTCTCTATAGGGCCTGATGTGGACATACAGGCTGTAGAGAAGCTCTCAGGTAAGAAAATTACAAGAAAACAGGAGAAAATATAACAAATCCCTTTTATGGCTGCGGTGTCTATCCTCTTCCTCGTCGTTCCTAACCATGCTGATAGACACCGTATATCCATTCTTTGATGCAGCCATTGGGATAAGACGGCTTGCAGGATAAAGGTATTGCTATCAGAGATCCTATTTTTAGGGAATTTATCTCCTACCAAACATATCCCATTCAGATGTCATGACTGGAATGTTTTCCTGTAGTGGATGGTATCCACTCTGTTGCCTCTGTCGTTCTTCATTATACAGTATGGGATGAACCCATTAGATCCGTAGAACCTCATAGCAGCGTCATTGGTGGACCAGGTGCAAACGTATAATTTTTTTATACCGTCATTCATGAGCTCTCTTTCAAGTTCCTGACACAATGCTCTACTTATACCTTTTTTTCTTTGAAGAGGATGCACACACATGAGGTTGATGTATGCGTCATTCTCTTTTCTCCAGAACTTGTTGCAGCCAATAACACCAATGACAGTTCCTAATATATCGTATGGACCACTATGATCCTCTGCGATCAAATAATAGGAGTGCTTACCAGTAAGACATTCCCATACCCTTTTCTCTATACCATTTCCTCTCATGCTGAGGGGCGGGCAAAACTCATTGTCCACAATTTCTATGAACCGGCAGAGAGAACTATGATCTTCCTGCCGGGCCTTTCTGATCTTAGTTTCCGGCATCAAGTGACGTTAAGATATCGTTCGATCTCCCATCCATGTACCTGCTTTTTATATTCATCCCATTCTGCTCTCGCAAGTCTGAGTATATTGTCATGTACATGCGTGCCCAATATCTTCTTGAGCAACTCGTCCTGCTCAAAGTAGTTTGCACTCTCATTGAGGGTGCCTGGCAGACTTTCAATACCCTCTTCGGCACGCTCTTTGACACTAAGGTCAAAAATATTATAATCAACATAATGTTTTGGAACAATCTTATTTTGTATGCCTTCCAGACCAGATGCCAGTATAGCAGCGAAGGTAAGATATGGGTTACAGGATGGATCAGGACTTCTTAGTTCCACGCGAGTACTGCTGCCTCTTGCAACAGGTATGCGCAGAAGAGAACTACGATTAGCACCGGACCATGCGATGTATACAGGTGCCTCATATCCGGGAATGATCCGTTTGTATGAGTTCACAATGGGATTGGCTATGCACGTGATAGCTTTTATATGGTTCAGGACACCGGCGATGAAATATCTTGCTGTATCACTGATCTCCATTTCAGCATCCGGATCGTAGAAAGCGTTCTTACCATCCTTTGACAGGGACAGGTTGACATGCATACCCGAACCATTCACCGTAGCTATTGGTTTTGGCATAAAAGTGGCATGTAACCCATTTATTTTAGCTATCGTCCTGGCCATGTACTTGAAAGTGACCACATTATCAGCCATAGTTAATGCGTCCCCATACTTGAAGTCTATCTCATGCTGGCCGAAGGCAACTTCATGATGGGAGGCTTCGATATCAAAATTAAGGTCCATGAGTGCAAGGACGATCTCACGTCTGATATCTTCAGCAATGTCCGTGGGTGCAAACTCAAAGTAGCTTCCATAGTCATGAGGTAGGGTCGTAGCTTTACCATTCTCTTTTTCGAAAAGGAAGAACTCCATCTCAGGCCCTACGTTCAAAGTAAAACCCATCTCTGCAGCTCTTTCTGTAACTTTTTTCAGTACATAGCGGGGATCACCTTTGAAAGGCTCACCATTTGGCTGGTACACATCGCAGATAATGCGCGCCACCTGCCCTTTACCGTTATTCCAGGGAAGTAGTGCAAATGTTGTTACATCAGGTTTAAGCAGCATGTCAGATTCGTATATCCTGACAAATCCCTCTATCGAAGAGCCGTCAAAGCTTATGCCTGTGGTCAGAGCTTTTTTGATCTGGGTCACAGGTATTTCCACGTCCTTGACAACACCCTGTATATCTGTGAACTGTAGTCTTATGAACTTTACATTGTGTTCTTCAATGGCTTTTAGAACATCGTTTTCGCTCTTGATGATCATTGGATCTCCTGTCCGGCAGCATGTACTGCAATTGCTTGAGCTATATTAACATCTGCATGAAGATAAAATTATTCTTTCTATATTAATGAATTCATACGGCATTAAATGCTTCATGTCCAGCCTTTTCTCAAAAAAGCAGTGATCTTCAAGTTCTTAGGCCACTTAGTATCGGTATATTTCAGCACATGAGCATAAAAAAACAGGGAGAATGGAACGTATTCTTCCTTTCTGGGCACATTATAGCCTTTTTTCTCAACTGGAAAAATACTCCAAGAAAACTTTTTCTTATAAAAGATACCCGCATCATCTGAATTACCTTGCATTTCTTCCGTTTTCTTCCCGGTGGCATCCATTATCCGGGGTCATAGCCTTTCATTGGCGACTGCCCGTTACTCTGATTTCCTATCTCAGATGTCTGAGAAGGTCCTTATCTGGTATGGTCTTTCATTCCAGGCATTTAAGGTCTGGCTACATCCATAGGAGTTCAAAACCCAGCTCTTCATTCACTGCTGTGAACAGTCAATGCAAGCTATTCCTTTGAGCGGTGAGGTCTTCTATCGAATCAGCGTTATAGAATATTTGTTGGATGATGTGATGGATGCCTTGTGAGGGGATCCCGTGCAAGGGCCTATCCCTTTTACTTAGTTTTCTACTTTCTCTAAGATTTATGGATGGCACAGATCCTTTCTGGAGGACATTCCTGGTTTGCCCATTGGCCTTGGTTCCATTCCGCTCTTCTTGTTCGGTCCGATCTCAATTTCTTCCATTGCTGAATGGACCATTTCCGTTGCTTCTTTGAGATCCTTTTCATCTTCTGCGTTCTCTACCAGTGTTTTTGCTTCCTTCAGTTGTGTGGTTACATCAGCCAGCATTTCTGCCGTGATGTTCGCATCATTCGGCTCATCTGACCCGATCATTGAAAACTCTATAAATGAAATCGTATCATTTATTTGCTCCAGCATTCTTTCCTGCTGT
>JAHFZE010000228.1 GCA_020854785.1 Methanomethylovorans sp. | reverse complement strand
TCAGAACAAATCGCTCCGGAAGATCATTGTCACCGCTCAGATATTGTTCTATAGTGATGGAAGTATAATTCTCGGCTACAGCAGAACAGAGCTGGCGGAACTTCTCAGTAGTAAAATCAAGTTCCTGGATATTTAACACTCAGGATCACCCACTGATCTATGACCATCCACAAGATCTCTCAATGGGACTACCTTCACGTCATCTAGGTTCTTTAGTATATAGCGGATCCTCTGTTCAACAATATCTCCCTTGATTATCCAATAGAACGGACGTCCTTTCCCCACTTTCGGAAACTCTTCTCTGCAGATATCTATGGGATGGAAGTAAAATATAGTATGTCCTCTATTCAAGCTTTGCCTGATACCTTTGAGGATAAGGTTAGCACCCAGGAACCTTAACATTGGCCCTCCTGATGTAGGAATCTTGATCCCTATTTCATAGTATGACCATGGGAACTCGATAAGGTCTCCGCAAGGAGCGGGCTCAAGGCTGCTCTTTGCGGGATAATAAGGAACTGTTGAAACAGAATTCAAGGAAGAATCGGTCTTGTTATACAAAGAATTCACAGCTACTGATGAGTCATACTTAAACCCCATCTTTCTAAGTGAATCGAGCATCTGTCCTGTCACTGCTGCGTTGGGTGCACGGAAACCAATTACTTCTTGCCCTGAAGCTTCTTCCAATATTCTCTTTGCTTCCTTTGTGCTCTGTTCAAACTCTTCAATGGTCAGCAAAGGCTTTTTTGTATTGGGATTGATACTGCACCTGTGATCAGCTCCATGGCATGCGATCTCATGGCCCCTTGAAGCAATGGATTGTATCAGTCCAGGATAATGTTCTGCAACATCCGCCACTATAAAGAACGTAGCTTTCATTTTGAACTCATCAAGTATATCAAGGACCCGCTTTGTAGGTTCGCTTAAGTAGTCGTATCTGCCGTCCCATTTTTCAAAGAATTCTTTAACATCCTTATACACTGAAAAATCAGACCCGCAGACAGAAGGTATATGATACCAGTCTTCGATATCAACGGTTATCGATAAACTGCGATCCACATGTAAACGGTTCTTCCTTCCACCATAATCTATCAATATGTTCTTTCCGATATTAACAACACGATCCATTGAATAATAAGCACTCCATGAAAAAATATTAGATGACCACCTTTCAGGATGCGTCAAAATATAGAGATTATCAAGTTCTTTGCTTTTAATGAGCTCTATCAGGTCGTTGGTACTATCAACATTTATCTGCTGCGCATTTCCGGGAATGTAATCCCTCATATTGTCCTTGAGGCCCCAGCATCTGCCGGTATCAGAGAAATAATTAAGTTCATCCCCTACGGATAAGTAGGCTTCACCTATGATCCCATAATCTTTATAGTTGTACGTTTTCCAGAGATCACGGTTGTCGAAATTTGACAGAGGCCTTCCATGCATGCAGATCGTTTTAACATCACATATCTCTCTTAACTTTTCCAGATTAGATTGGAAAAACTCAATAGCTTTTGCTGGATCACCGTTAGCCTCACTCAGTACCTCATAATGATATCCTATCTCATGACCCATTTCTTTGATCTGCTTTATTATGCTTGTGTGGAATTCACCCTTGTTGGATCTGAAATAATAGGTTGCCCTGATCCCAAGTTCATGCTCTATCTTTGCGGTTTTCAATGCATTTCCAGGAAAACGGTCAATATCATGACGCATAATGATAAATTTATCTGGATGGGGTTTTTCAAAATACTCTAATACTGTAATAGTCGGATAGTTCCCGGATATTGCTTCACATATCTGGCGAAACCGGGGGAGAGAAAAATCGAGGTTATCAACATAAGACATCAGATATCACCGCTAGCAAAAGATTTGATGGGATTGTTTTTTCTGCATGTAGATTCTGTATTTTTTTGTGAGGTCATCCTTTGGTATTGTAACGGGGTCTATCGCATCTGCCTTAAACATTATTGTAAATGCAAATGCTATGTATAAATTAGTTCCAGGATACACCTCGTAAATCTGTTTCACTTTCTTGCATATATTTGTCGGATTCCTGCATGTCGAACAGCATAGCAAACAACGTGAACTGTATTCCAGTGATCAGCAACAGCGCATCCAGCAATGGCGAATTCGGAGACACTGGCCAGCCAAGGAACAACTTGGAAGCAAAAATGTAGATCCCAAAGAGCAAACCCAGAGGCACCAGTATCATTCCCAGAGTATAGAAGAACACCAGAGGATGGAAGCTCAATATCATATATTTCATCTTAAGACGCCACAGGAATTTCCTGAAAAGCATAACAGAAACACGGAACATGAATTTACTGTACTTTATGGATGATTTTTCCTGACCATAGCGGGCGGGCATTGTGACATCCATTGTACGGAAACCAAAAGTATTGAGCTTCACAAGCATATCATTGCAGTATCCATAGTAAGTGAACAGAGTATCAATATCAATGCCAGAGAGGGCTTTTCTGGAGATCGCTGTATAACCGTTCTGAGGGTCCATGATGTGCCAGTATCCGCTGCTGATCTTATTGATCATGGTAAGAATGGAATTTCCCAACAAACGCCATTTGCTCATCCCTCCCCTAAATTCCTTGCTCATAAGACGGTTGCCTTTGGTATAATCTGCCTTGCCCTGAACAATAGGCATGAGAAGTTTAGGAAGCTGGTCTGGGTTCATCTGGTTATCTCCACCCATGACCACGATAAGGTCCATGTTCTCTTTCAGGGCGCGTTTGTAGCCATGCAGGATAGCCGCACCGACTCCCTGATTAATTTCATGTGTGATCACATGCAATCGTGGATCTTTAATCGACTCCAACACCTGTGCCGTCGAATCGGTGCTCGCATCGTTGATAACAAATATCCTGGAAACATACTGAGGAATGCCTTCCACGGTGATCCTGATGAGTTTTTCTTCATTGTAGGCAGGAATGACCACACCTATCTTGCGTTCATAGAGAACAGCATGTTCATCACTGACAAAAACAGATACTTCTACACCTTTTACATCAAGACCTGCGTCCTGTACATCCTTAAGCAGAGAGAATTCGACAGGAACATTTGTTCCATCGAACGTAAGCACCTCAAAGGTATTGGATGAAAAAGCACTGAATCCCGCATACCGATTCCCAGAAATATCACATAATTCCTCTACAACAGCTTCTTGCTTTTTTCCATTTTTATCTATGAGGATAACAGGCATACATTCATGGCCTTTCAATTCACCAGTAACAACATCAGATTGCAACCAGAAGATCGGCTCCAGAAGTTTTGGGATCTCGTCGGGATTATGGCATCCGTTTGCATAAATGGTTACAATGATCTTTGGCTTAAGTTTATAAGCCTCCTGAAAACCAGTTTTTAAAGCCCCTGCTCTACCAAGGGGCTTATCGTGCCGGACAAGGGTGACATCCATACTTGTGGCAATGAATGCCGTGGCATCATCACTACAATCATCCACAACTATGATCTCATCCACATAAGATCTCGCTTTTTTGATGATATCCCGTAGATACACTTCTTCATTATGAGCAGGAATTACAGCAACTATGGTCAACTATTTAGCCCCCGCATTAAAAGCCGGAAGGTGGCATACTGATCGTAAACCTCACATTCGCTTAGTATCGCTATGTGCATATTATCTAAATATCTATCCATGCAAAGCAATATAAATGTTTCTTTATATTTCACTTGGTCCTCAGCAATGGGTATATAACGCTATTATTGATTAAGTAAGTTATTATTTTTTATAAAAACATCTATATATTTTTATCGGCCAGCATTTTTACTTACTGCTACCTCTTGTACTGAAAGCATCTGTATGGCCACAATGGTTTAATCCAATGGTACAAATTATACTTTGATGAAGCTACCTTGTCAAACTATAGTATGGGATGTACTGCCAGCGATAAGAGCGGCAATTGCAGAAGAGCTCGTAAAACTTGGAGTTTCCCAGCAGGAAACCGCCCGTCTGCTGGATATGGCCCCATCTGCAATTTCCCAGTACATTTCAAAGAAAAGAGGATACAGGATAGAGTTCGCCGATGATGTTAAAGTAGCTATCAGATCCATTGCCCAGGACTTGAGCAATGGGGAGGCTCAAGATCTCTCACAGCGTATTTGTGGCATTTGTACAATGCTAAGGGAACCAGGTTCAGGCTGCAATTATCAGTGTAAAAGCGATCGGAAAACAGATCTAATGTAGTTCAGTAACCGCTATTGTCAGCGCAACTGCCCTCATCCTTCAAATACTCTTCAGCATCCGTATTATTCCAGACATCTTTTTGTGGTCCCTTAAAACGTTCTGTTTGACCTGCTTCTTTTTTGAAGAGAACCAACCTGTTATCTTCGATCTCCACAATTATCTCATCGTTCACTGATAGATCCATTTTTTGGATCACGCATTCCGGAAGTTGTATTTTGCGATCACTGGTGAGTCTGACATGAACATTCATATAATTGTCCTAATTGTAT
>JAHFZE010000217.1 GCA_020854785.1 Methanomethylovorans sp. | reverse complement strand
TCTTCATCGACCTGCAGGGCTCCAAGTACTGTTGCGTCGATATGACCTCCGCGAAGGATGCCGAAGCTTGCATCAGACGAGACGAATGATCCCCCCGGCAGTACTGAAATAGGGGCTCCTCCCGCATCTATGATCCTGAGATCGTTTGGGTCTTTGGCTGGTCCTGCGTATATCGTCCCGTTCTCGGTCTGAAGAAAGATGTTTACACCTTCCGGCATAAAATTCGGTATTAGCTGGGGGATGCCTATCCCCAGATTTACAAGGGCACCGTCTTCAAGATCGGCCGCTATCCTGCCGGCTATTCTTTCACGGGCTTCATTTTCGTTAAGTTCTGGCAGCATAGGCGTTTCCTCCTTTGATAACGAGCGCATCAATGAAGATACCGGGTGTGACTACATTATTTGGGTCGATCTCTCCGATAGGCACGACTTCGTCGACTTCTGCAATGACTATCTCGGCTGCGGTTGCCATCACAGGGTTGAAGTTCCTGCCGGTCCCGTAATAGATAAGGTTGCCGGCTTCATCGGCCTTATATGCCCTTATAAAGGCAATATCGGCCCTCAGCGGACGTTCCAGGATAAACTTTTTCCCGTCGAGTTCAACAGTCTGCCTGTTTTTCTCGTATGCGGTATCCACCCCTGTCGGGGTAAGGAAACCTCCGAGCCCGGCACCACCGGTCCTTATCCTCTCCACAAGAGTTCCCATAGGGTTGAGTTCGATATCGATCTCTCCCTTTGCGAACATTTCCTGTGCGACCGCGTTGAGTCCCATGTGTGATATGACCATGGAACTTACCTGCCTGTTGACGATAAGCCTTGCGACCCCCACAGGTTCCGGTACTTTGGGGTTGCAATGGCTGGCGTCCACGCAGATCACCCTGATGTTGCCGGTCCCCTGATCGTGCAGCGCATCGATGACAGTGTAGGGTACCCCGCCGTAGTTAAATCCGCCGAGCATTACCGTGGTGCCTTCTCTTACCTTGCCTGCCGCCTCTTCCGGGGTTATTATTGGTTTGATAAAAGGTTTGGTCATCTTTACAGCTGCACTCCTCTCTATTTTAAAAAGATTAGGAGAGAGTTTCATGGCAACAATATATAATGTCAAGTAGGCACTGTAATATTGAGAATTTTCAATTTTTCACGGAGGCGGTCAACTTGTCCCAAAGAGATAAATTGCTGAAAATGATAGAGGAACTTGTCTCTATCCCCAGTGTTACAGAGAGTAAAAATGAAAGTTTGCCCGGTATATGGATCAAGGAAAGGCTTGAAAAACTTCCCTATTTTATCGAAAGAAAAGATCATCTCAAATGGGTCAAAACTCCGCTTGAAGGATCGTGCGAAACCCTTCATTCTTTGGTAGCAAGAGTAGATGCTTCATCCCCGACAAAAAGGACGATACTTCTTATGTCCCACTATGACGTGGTTGATGTCAGCGTCTACAATGAGATGGCTAGGTGCGCTTTTGATGTGAAAAAAATAACGGAACTTTTAAACAGCGATAATGAAGATGTTATTTACGGCCGCGGAACGATGGACATGAAGTGCGGAGTGGCTCTGGAACTAGATATTATTGAGGAGTTTGCATCTGACAGGGAATTGTTTGATGTAAACATAGTTGCCGTGTTCGTGGGTGATGAAGAGAATGCTTCCGCCGGCATGAGAGGTGTTTTGCCTGTGCTTTATAAGATGAAAGAAGAAGGCACAGATTTCCTGACAGTCATAAACACAGAACCGGGTGAAGCAGGATATCCGGGTGAAAGCGGACCTGCAATTTTTCTTGGCACACTGGGAAAGATAATGCCGAGCTTTTACGTCAGGGGGCGCGCTTCACATGTCGGTAACTATTACAGTGGTTTTTCATCCGCGCTCGCAGTTTCGAAGATAGTGTCGTATGCAGAGGGCAATCCGCATTTTGCAGATCCACTTAACGGGAAATGCGAGCCTTCATGGATATGCCTCGATATGGGAGTGATAAAAAAAGGATACAGCGTTACAGTTCCGGACAGGGCTTTTGCTTATTTTAACTGTTTTACCTCAACTAATGCTCCTGCTGATGTCATGGCTCATATGAAGATCATTGCGGGATATGCTCTGGATCAGTCAATGGCGCAGCTTGCTGAGTCATACAGGAATCTTCTTGCTATGGGCTGCCAAGGAAAAAGCTTCGATGTACCACGTGCAAAGGTATACACACTGGAGGAGATGAAAGAAATTGCACGCGCAAATTACGGCACAGGTTTTGACGAGGATCTTGCATCTTATATCAAAGATATACCCTCAGGTGATATGAGGGAAAGGGGACTGAATGCCGTAGAGAGGATAGCAGACATGTCGGGGGCTGATGGTCCTTTCGCTATTTGCTTTTTTCTGCCTCCCTGGCTTCCCGTGCGTACCGACTTTACGGGGGAGAAGCGAGACATGCAGACTGTTCAGGCAGCGCGCAGCGTAAAAGATCATCTGCTGGAAAAATACGGGATCGAAATGAGGGAAGTAGAGCTGTTTGCGGGGCTCTGTGATCTCAGTTATGCAGGCGCTAAAGTCACTGCTGATGATCTTGAGGCACTCGAGAAAAATATGCCTGGCTGGGGAGAGATATACAGTATTCCGATGAAAGAAATGCAGTCTCTGGGACTTCCGGTCATCAACCTGGGGCCGAGCGGAGAAGACGCACACAAGAAAACCGAGAGGCTGAGGCTTGGATATTCTCTTGATATACTGCCGGAATTGCT
>JAHFZE010000170.1 GCA_020854785.1 Methanomethylovorans sp. | reverse complement strand
TTTTTTCCTAAGATAAATCTATAAAGGTGTACAATATATTAATTATCATATATTTGAAAAAACGGAACGTGATTTCATGGTTGCTATACTTGGAGGAAACTTAGTTCTTTACTTTCTAATGATCTCTACAATTTCATTGCTTTATCTTTTGATCGTTGAAAATAAGAAAAGAAAGGAACTGGACAGCAAGATACAGCAGCTGAAAGAGTCTTTCACCCATGGGGTAGGTAGATCAGATGTAGACTTTGAGCAATTTAACACACTTCCAAATCCAGAGATTCCTCCGCAAATAAAAAGAGAATTTGTTTCCCTCTGTGATTACAATAGATTTGCAACTATCCTTGATTGTGAACTCTCTGCAGCATACCACCTTAATTGCGGTATTGGCTTTTACTGTGCTGGCTCGATAGAGGAAGCATCTCTTGAGTTCGATGAGGCGTTAAAAATAGACTCTGACTATGCCAATGCATGGAATAACAAAGCTTTCACACTGGCTGAGATCAGTAGCTATGCCGATGCATTAGATAACTATTGCAAGGCACTGGCACTTGATCCCACTCTTGCTCAGGCATGGAACGGTCAAGGGAATGCTTTCCTGCAACTCGGAAAATATTGGGAAGCATTAGAAGCATTTGAAAAGGCTACTGAGATACGGCCTTCAATGGCAGATGCTTGGCAAGGCAAGGGTGAAGCATGCATCAAAGTAGGTAAATGTACTGAAGCACTGGAAGCTTTTGACAAAACACTTGAAATTAAACCCGACTTTGCAAGGGCATGGTATGGGAAAGGCATGGCCCACGAAACCCTTGGAAGTAACGAAGAGGCACTTGCGGACTATGATAGGGCACTTAAACAGGAGCCAGGAAATGCTCAAGTCTGGCACAGCAAGGCCAGTGTTCTTTGGAAGCTAGGCCGGTTCCAGAAATCCCTTGAAGCGTTTGACAGAGCGCTGGAGATACTTCCAGAAGATAGCCAGATATGGATCGATAAAGGTGTACTTTTCAATGAATTAGAAATGTATGAAGAAGCCCTTGGAACTTATACAAGAGTGACAGATATCGAACCTGAAAATGCCTATGTATGGTTTAATAAGGGAAGTGTGCTGGAGAAACTTGGAAGGAAGGAAGAGGCTCTGCAAAGCTATACACAAGCAACATATATCGACCCCGATCTCACACAAGCCTGGTACGAGAAAGGTAAGCTCTATGAAACGCTTGGACAGAAACAAGATGCACTTGGATCATTTAGCAGAGCAACTGATCTTCAGGATGATCATGCTCATGCCTGGTACAGCAGAGGCAACATGCTTGAAAAACTGGGTCGAAGGAAAGAAGCACTTCAAAGCTATGAAAAGGCACTTGCTCACGATCCTGGCATAACAGGTGCTTGGTATGGGAAAGCTGTCATCCTTGCTGAAATGGAAGAAAATGAAAAGGCACTTGAAGCTTTTAAAATGGTCACTGATCTAGAACCTGAAAACGTGCAAGCATGGTACAACAGAGGCAAGATACTTGCAGAATCAGGTAAATATCTTGAGGCCCTGAAGGCATTGGACAATGCGGTCCAGAATGGTTCATACTCGGCTGAAGTATGGCATTATCAGGGTATTGCTTACCTAGGTCTGGATAAATATGAAAAGGCACTTGAAGCTTTTACAAGGACAACAGAGCTAGAACCTGAAAATGCTCAGGCCTGGTGCAGTCTGGGTAATATACTTGAAAGGTCTGGAAAATATGAAGGGTCTTTGTATGATTACGAGAAGGCTTTACAGATAAATGGCAGCCTTTTCAATGCATGGAGCGGCAAAGGAAGAGCACTTTCAAAGCTAGGGAAATATGTCGATTCTCTGGAGGCTTTGGATAAAGCTCTTGAGATCGAAGAACAGCATGCAGATATCTGGTACAATCAAGGGGAAGTACTTGCAAGGCTTGAAAGGCATGAAGATGCATTTAATGCCTTTACAGAAGCTTCAAAATTAGATCCAGAAAATGTACAGGCCTGGTACTGCAAAGGAAAGATGCTTACAGAGCTTGGCAGAAACCAGGATGCTATAGAGGCTTTCGAGAAAGTCATACGGATAATGCCACAACATGCAGGCGCATGGTACAGCATGGGAATGATACGTATCAGTACTGGTAAACAGCAGAAAGCTCTGGATTGTTTCTGTAAGGCCCTGGAGTTCGATCCAAAACTTGGCCAGGCATGGTACAACAAAGGTGTTATACTTGGAGATCAGGGCGAGCATGATGCAGCACTTCTTGCTCTTAGAAAAGCATGTGAACTTGAATCTGAAAATGCGCAAGTCTGGAACAGGCTGGGAATCACACTTGCAGGTCTTGGACAATATGAAGAAGCATTGAACAACTACCATAAAGCTCTTGAGATCGATCCTGAGCTATCAATAGCTTTGTTCAATAAGGGGGTTGCCTTTGCAGAAATGGGAAGATATGAGGAATCACTGGTCAGTTATCAGAAAACGGTGGCAATTCAACCGGATTTTGCAGAGGCATGGTCTAACATGGGGAGTGCTTTTGCAGAGCTTGGAAGATACACAGAGGCTATGGATAGTTACCATAAGGCACTTGAACTTAGACCAAATTGTGCAGAAGCGTGGTACAACAGGGCAATAACTTTATCCAAACTTGAAAAATATGATGAAGCTTTGGAGAACTACCAAAGGACATTGGACCTTGAACCAGAGATGGCAGATGCCTGGTGTGGAAAAGGGATCATCTATGAAAAGCTTGAAAGGCATCAGCAGGCTCTTGAAGCATTTGAGAGAGCATCCAGCTTTAATCCTTCCTTTGCTGAGGCGTGGAAAGGTACTGGTAGCATCCTTATTAAGATGCAGCGATACGATGATGCTCTGAAAGCATTGGACCAGGCTTTAAAGATCGATCCAGAGCTCCCAGAAGCCTGGAATGGAAAGTGCATGGCTCTTAACCATCTAGGAAAACATCAGAAGGCATTGGAAGCATTTGAAAAAGCTGCAGAGCTACGGCCTGACTATGCTGATGCATGGAATAGCAAGGGTATGGTACTTTCAAATATGCGTAAATATGAAGAGGCACTGAACTCATACAGAAAGGCACTGGATCTTAAACCCAATTGTTCAGATACACTGTATAATATGGGTATAGCATTGAACAAGCTCGGTAAATACGCGGAATCATTGAATTATTACCAGCAAGCACTGGAATTGAAACCAGATTTTGCAGAGGCATGGCGTGAAAAAGGAGTTGCCCTTGAGAACATGGGCAAGCATGAAAAGAGTCTTGAGGCTCTGGATAAATCTCTTGCTCTGAAACCTGATTTTGCTAAAGCATGGCGCGACAAAGGTGTTGCTCTTGCAAATATTGGAAAATCAATTGAAGCCTTGGAAGCATTCGAAAAAGCTACCGAGATAAAATCCGATTATGCTGAAGCATGGAATAGCATTGGCATCTTGCTTGCTAACCTTGGTAGGCTCCAGGAGAGTCTTGAATCCCTGGATAAGACCATCAAGCTTAAGCCGGACAACCCGAAGGCATGGAACACTAAAGGTGTAGTGCTTTCAAGCCTCGGAAGGCATGAAGAAGCCCTAAAGAACTTTGAAAAGGCGCTGGAATTCAAACCCGATTTCGTCGAAGCCTGGTACAACAAAGGTATCGATCTGGGCAACCTTGGAAATTTTGAGGAATCTTTAGAGGCTTTTGACAGGGTGACCATGCTTAAGCAAGATCATGCAGAAGCATGGAACAGTAAGGGTGCCGCTCTTGCAAACCTTGGGAAGTTCGACGAAGCACTGGAAAATTATGAGAAAGCAGTAGAACTAAGGCCTAACTTTGCAGAAGTGTGGTATAACAAAGCATGTGTATATTCCCGTACATGTAAGAACAAAGAAGCTATAAGGTCACTTAAATATGCCATCGAACTGGAAAGGTCCTACATCGAATATGCACGAGCTGACAGTGATTTCGAGAACATAAGGAAAGAACCAGAATTCATCAAGATAATCGAAGAGTAGACAGATTTAACCTAAGTGTTAATTTCACTTCGCATTATAATAGATCAAGCGAAGTGAATGCATAACACGTACTATTTTTACGTCCCGACCGAGATTTGAACTCGGGTCTAAGGCTCCGCAGGCCTCAAGGATATCCACTACCCTATCGGGACAACTGGTTTCATGTCTAATGTACTATTCAAATAAAAGTTTGTTGGTGGATCATGTTAAGGTTAGAGTAATGGTCTTTTTTAATTAAAAAAAGTTAAATCCTGACAAGCGAATCTAATGGATTATGTCGATGACCATAGGACTTGCAGGAAAACCCAACTCAGGGAAATCCACCTTTTTCAAAGCTTCCACTCTTGCAGATGTGGAAATAGCGAATTATCCTTTTACCACCATCCATCCCAACAAAGGAGTTACTTATGTGAGGGTAAGATGTCCGTGCATGGAGCGAGATCACAGATGTGGCAACTGTGTGGAAGGAGTTCGCTATGTACCCATTGAACTCATAGATGTTGCAGGCCTGGTGCCCGATGCTCATATGGGCAAAGGTCTTGGAAACACTTTTCTTGATGATCTCAGGCAGGCTCAGGCCATCATACATGTAATAGACGCAGCAGGCTGCACAGATATAGAAGGAAATCCTGTCGATATCGGATGTCATGACCCTGTTGAAGACGTGCAGTTCCTCAACCATGAGATCACCATGTGGATGGTAGGTATACTCAAACGTAATTGGCAGAAGTTGTCCCGAAAGGTTCAGGGAGAGAACCTGAAGATCGAAAGAGTATTAGCAGAACAGCTAGCTGGTGCAGGGGTAGAGGAAACACAGGTAATTGAAGTTCTTCTGATGACAAAACTTGATCATAACATTACTAAATGGACCGATGAAGAAATGATCGATCTGTGCGATAAAATAAGGATGATCAGCAAGCCTGTGATAATCGCAGCCAATAAAGCTGATATTGCACCAATTCAGAACTTAGAGAAACTAAAGGAGGTTGAAGGAATTGTTGTGCCTACAAGCGCCGCTGCCGAGCTTGCCCTTCGGTCTGCTTCAAAAGCAGGGGCAATCAAGTATGACCTTGGAGACACTGATTTTGCCATCGTTTCCCAGGATCTGAGCCCTGCTCAGCAGAAAGCTCTTGATAGCATTCGCAATTTCCTGCATAAAATGCACACTACAGGTATTCAGGAATGCATTAACAAAGCAGTGTTCGAGCTGCTTGATCTCATAGTTGTGTATCCTGTTGAAGATGAGGGTAAATGGACAGATAAACATGGAAAGATGCTGCCAGATGCATTTCTTATGAAAAGAGGGTCCAATGCCCATCAGCTTGCGTTCAAGGTACATTCTGATATAGGAAACGGTTTTCTGTATGCAGTGGATGCAAAGACAAAGATGAGGCTGGGGGAAAAACACGAGCTTGAAAATGGTTCAGTGGTCAAGATCGTTTCAACCGCAAAGTAACAAAAAAGGGTAATAATACAAAAGCTGAGCATATGAAATATAGGAGCATACTAAATTCAGTGTACGAAAAGTATATATTCAGAGGTCTCTCCCAGGATACAGATTCCATTCCTGAAAATCTCACTCTGGTAATATCAGAAAGTGATCTGCTTTACGATAATGGAATGGGCAAGTTAGGAACATATGTTCTCTGGTGCCTGGAATTGCATATCAAAGTTATAAGCATATATGTGGACGTGCTGGACACTGAAGAGAAACTTCGTTCAGTAATGATGACAAGGTTGTTGGACCCTCTCAGTTCGTTGATGGAGCAGCTTCCTAAAGAAATCGGCTTTGAGATATATAACGCTGCAGGAGAATCTGTTAAGAACAGAAGCGGTACAAAGCTTATGGTTTATATGGCGATTGATTTTGGTGGACGCAGTGAGATCACAAAGGCTGTACGGACCATACTTGAAGATGTGAATACGAAAAAGATATCTCCAGAACAAATTGACGAAAAGACCATAGAATCCCATCTAATGTTGAAACATGAACCGGACCTTGTTATAAGGGCAGGTGGCAAGCATCTCTCAGATTTCATGATATGGCAGTCTGTATACTCAGAACTTTTCTTCACGGATGTTAATTGGAGTGGTTTCAGAAAAATAGATCTTTTAAGAATTCTTCGGGATTTTACTAAGAGACAGAGAAGGTATGGGAAATAATTAGATTTTACGCTGCATCCTTACAGCATTGTCATCAAGATAATAGCCTTCAATGCTCTCTTTTTCTTTGAAGCCATTTGCCTGGTAGAATCTCTGTCCCTCTAAGTTCTTTTCTCTTACCTCGAGGGTCATATTCTCATATCCATAGTATCGGGCAATACTTATGCACTTCTGCAACAATAATGATCCCACCCCATGTCTTCGGTGTGCAGGATGCACTGCAATACTGAGCAGATGTGCATTGTTCATAAATGTGCCCAATATGGCATACCCGGTAATCCTCTTTTTTTCTTGGTATACGATAAAACCAGGATTTCCCATATTAGACATGAACAGAAAATGGGGCCAGGGAACGGGGAATGACATATCTTCTATAACAACTATTTCTGATATATCCTTCTCCTGAGCTTTACGGATAATATACATCTTCAGTATTTATGAGTAGTACAGTATTTATATCTGTCATAAGAAGTGGTTACCATGTATGGGTTAATAGTATGTACTAAATGCAGGGTGCATGCACAGATCATAACAGTGGGTACTTCCAAGACCGTGCAATGCCAGAGATGTGGAGCCAGGTTGGAATTAAGAAAACTACAATTGATCAACACTTCTGAGGACCGTGATGTAATTGTCAAAGCACGGACTTTGATGCAGGCAAAGATACAGACAAATGGTTCTGTTCATACAGTACATGCAACAGGTCCGAACTGCCAGATCCCTCAGAAAAACATTATTAATGGTGATATACATCCATACGTGCCCGAAGATAGCAGAAATGTCCGTAGCAGAGATCCTGTTAAGATCATTCTTGAGAATATTTCCGGTAAGGCTGAAATGAGTATAGATGAACTTGAAGAGAAATGTTCAGTACATGGTATAGAAAGGATCTTGATCGAGAAGG
Organism: Methanomethylovorans sp.; assembly: GCA_020854785.1. GTDB lineage: Archaea > Halobacteriota > Methanosarcinia > Methanosarcinales > Methanosarcinaceae > Methanomethylovorans. Next base: position 10,327 of record JAHFZE010000170.1, on the reverse strand, counting down.
TAATTGCCAGGTTATTGGAAACGGGAGATCTGTATTCTCCTGAAAACGGCAAGGTCAAAAAAGTATGATCTTACAGCTCTTGCAGCACGTTCTTAATTATACAAAAGCTTATTTAAAAAGAGTACCTATATAAGATGCTTAAAAGATGGACTTCTGAAATATGCAGAACACTTTTGATTGGTTAGAACATGGCAGATATAACCCTTGATATAGTTGAGCTTTTGCTTACCACTCATATATTCAATAAATATTCTGAATTGGAAATAAATGATCTTCCAAAAAACGTACGGAAGAATTACTGGAGCCGGGAAAAAAGAACAGTCCCGAGACCGGTGTCAGTATCATGTTCGGATGTCGAGAAACTCTTTGAGGTAAAGGACATCAAGGGAGAGATCAGATCACTGCCTTTCATAGATGTCAATGAACGCGATTTTCGTATTCGTCTCACGGCTTTTGAGGTAGCTGCCGAATGGTTCGAGAAGAGGGAAGGAGCACTTGAAAAGATAGCACATAATCCGTGTCTTGCATATTACTACGAGAAGAAGAAGTTAGAAGGTGTAAATTATGCTGATGCCCGCAGCAAGATAAGGCCAAAGGAAGTTGACAGGGAGTGGATAGAGTCTCTGGTAAATGCCATTGCTGCTGAGGAAGGGGGCGATGATATGCTTAAACTTGTCCAGATCAAGGCCCCTGAAGATATTGTCCAGCCTTTGAAGGACCTCGTGCTCACCAAAGAACAGGAGGAAGAGGTAGAGAAGATAGTAAAGGCAATCCAATATAGGGATTATCTCAACAAAATAGGCCTATATGATATAGGAAAGATCCTCATGGTGGGCCCGCCGGGTACTGGCAAGACCAGTGTTGCCAGGGCAATGTCAGAACGCCTTGCAATACCTTTTGTTGAGGTCAAGCTCTCTATGATCACTGACCAGTATCTCGGAGAAACAGCAAAGAACATAGACAGGGTGTTCGCCCTTGCAAAAAGGTTGAACCCTTGCATCCTTTTTATAGATGAATTTGATTTCGTTGCCAAAACACGCACATCCGATGAGCATGCGGCTTTGAAGAGAGCTGTAAATACTTTGCTCAAGGCCATAGACGATATAAGTCTCACAAGGGATGGAGTGCTGCTCATGGCAGCTACGAACCATCCAAGGATGCTGGATTCAGCAGCTTGGAGAAGATTTGATGAGATCATGAACTTCCCGCTGCCAGATGAGGGAATGAGAAAACACATCCTTGATATCATCACGAAATCCATACCAGGTAAATTTGACAATTTCGAGATAGCAGCTCTCACTGAAGGATACAGCGGATCCGATCTGAGGATGGTCATAAGAGAAAGCGTACTAACTGCCCTTATAGAGGAAAGGACTGAACTTACCCAGCAGGATATGCTCAATGCCGTTGATGCGTTCAATGAAAGGGCCGTTATGAAAACAGACGAATATTCCGACCAGGTCTAATACATATGAAGATCACTCTTCTGGGAACAGGTGATGCACCCGGCACTCCTGTTATAGGATGTACATGTCCTACGTGCACTGATGCTCAAAACGGAGGACGCAGTATGAGGACAAGGTTTTCGATCCTCGTGGAGTCCGAAAACGGAAAAATGCTTGTGGATACGGGTCCAGACCTACGTTTTCAGCTACTTGGCAATGGTATACAGCATGTTGATGGCGTGATCTGGACGCATACACATTACGATCATTTTGCAGGTTTTGCTGAATTTCACAGGGTGCAATACAACGTTGACGTATATGGAATAAAAGAAACTCTGGATTACATCCTGGAATATCTGCATTATATGCGTCCCCGACGTCATGAGATAAAGATGTATAGTCCTTTTTTTCTCATAGGTCTGGAATTCACACTTTTCGAAGTGGTGCATCCTCCGGCTAAAAGGCCCGTTGGAGTAATGATCAAAGAAGGTAGCAAAAAAGTAGTTATTACGGGAGACACGCAACGTAATATCCCTCTCAGAAGCCTTGAGCTCATAGAAAAACCGGATATCCTCATTGCCGATGCAATAGTGCCACCAACTGTGGAAGTGAAAAAACACATGAATTCGGAAGAGGCTCTGGACCTGGCCAGGTCAATTGGTGCTAAAAAGGTTATTTTTACACATCTGAGCCACTTTTTTGCACCACACGAGGTAGCCTCTAAAGAGTTACCGCTGGGATTTGATGGAATGGAAATAAACTTATAACCAGATACACGGACAACGAATTAAATCCGTCGCTTTTTTCCATTTGCTCCTGCTTCTATCTGTTCCCGCAGTTCTCTTAATTTTCTTCTTTTCTTGAAATAATCTGCAATAATTATCAAGGCCAGGGAACCTAAGATAGCTCCTGCAAGAAGAAGGCGCCTAGGTGCTGATCCTGCGTAAAATTTCACTCCTATGACCTTTATTGTATTGGAAGGTGCCTGGATCTCCGTATTGAATATGTTTTCTAACATGTTTACCAAGGAACTTTTCTCTGTACCCATGTTATACCACACAAGATTCATCCTCTCTTTGTCGTCAAAATATATCTGATCGGGATCAGGTCTTGCTCTGCCTATAAAGGAGTTGCCTGTGGTATATCCTTCAGGCAATACAAAACGCACTACTGATGGTGTCTGAGCAACATGCAGGAAATTCTGTCCTGATGGAATGGTCATTGTATATGCGATGTAACCTCTGATGGGCTCACTGAAATTCAGATAGATATGTTTTTGTCCTTTGATTATTTCTTCAGAAATAGTGTAGTTAAGAGATGATACTTTTTGTTCCTTTGCATATTTCTGGAAAAGGCTGAAGGAGGAGTTAGTATTATTTGCATGGTCAGCTATGACCACTATGTTTGATAGTATCTCTGCATCCCTTTTCGTGAGATCTTCCAGGGGCATAATATCCAATACAGATTCGTTGTCAACTATGTTCACAACTTTTACACTGGAATTTGCAGACAGGTAAAAAGTGCTGGTCCTTGCAAAACTGCCGTTGAGCTGGCTTCCATTGAGAAACACCTCAAATTCATAGATCGAAGGATCGGGTGTATTCGGATCATTTTCCAAAGGCACCAATTCGTCTATGCATCCGGACAGGGAAGCTATTGTCAGGAAACAGGCAATCAGCAGGATATATCTATTCATCGTATATCAAATATCATATTATTAATTCAATATATCGCTTTCAGTTAGTATCAAACTATAAGTTTTTTCTTCATGAGATTCATAGATAGTATATAAAAAATTATGGTTGCAAGTAATATCCATATTACATCTGAGAGCAGAGACAGTTCTAAAGAGCCATAGGCAAGTGTCCTTATGACCCTTACAATATGCGTGAGGGGCAAGAAGGCCAAAGCAAAGTATTGGATTGGTTCAGGCAGCACTTCCAATGGGAAAAAAGTTCCGCTGAACAGGAACATGGGCGTAATGAACAGCAGAGCAGGGTAGTTAAGAGCCATGATATTCGGTGTCATTGCGGTAAAACACATGCCTATACAGGCGAAGAGCAATCCTCCTAAGAATGCAAAAGGAATTATCAAAAGGGCATATTTAAGATCGATCAGACCAAAAGCTGCAATCACAGGTGTCATTACCAAGGCATTTATAGTACTACGCGTAGCTCCCCAGAACAATTCACCTGCGATGACATCTTCTATAATGAGAGGAGTAGCTATTATAGCATCGAATGTCTTTTGGTAATACATCCTTACATAAGAGCCATAGGTACACTCGAAAAAAGAAGCATACATCACAGAAACTGCTATAAGGGCCGGGGCTATAAATTGTGCATAGGACACACCATTGATCTCATCCACAAAAGCCCCAAGTCCGAATCCCATCGCCAGCAGGTATAATATGGGTTCCAGGAAAGGTGGCAGAAAATTAAGTTTGACGTTCTTCATGAAAACATCCTTGTTCCTTAACCAGACCTTTAAGAGCCTTCTGTTCATTTCAGGGATCTGGAAGTATTGTATGTAGGACATGCTCACTCCCTCAGTTTTCTGCCTGTGAGTTTAAGGAACACATCTTCAAGGGTTGCTTTTCGGGTGATCATTTTATCCAGAGAGCATTCCATGCTTAGCTGGTCCGTGATATGCGTTGGGTCATTTGTATATATTACTATGATATCACCCATGACTTCGTAGCTGGATCCACTTTTTTGCAGACACTCCACAATTTCAGGGTGGTTATCAACTTCCACTACACCACTCCCTATTTGATCCTTTATTATCTGACCAGGCTCGCCTTCCACAATAATTTTCCCATAATCCATTACAACAAGCCTGTCACATAATTTTTCTGCTTCGTCCAGATAATGGGTTGTAAGCACAATGGTGACACCACTTTTTTTGAGAAAACGCAATTTATCCCATATTAAATGCCTTGCCTGAGGGTCAAGTCCCACAGTAGGTTCATCAAGTATTATCAGGCGCGGATTGTTCAAGAGTGCTCTGGCAAGCACAAGACGGCGTTTCATGCCCCCTGAAAGAGATTCTGTCATAGAGTCTTTTTTATCCCGAAGCTGTACGAAATTCAGAAGCTCTTCTATGCGCTTATCTGCTTCTATTGGAGGGATATCAAAATACCTGGAGTAATTCCTGAGGTTCTCGTAGACAGTAAAATCAGGATCAAGATTGTTCTCCTGGGGTACTACTCCCATGTATTTTTTTATTTCCCGTTGATGGGCAGATGCATCCATGCCAAAAACTTCAAGCTTACCAGAAGTTTTAGGTGAAACACACTGGATCATTTTCATCGTGGTGGTCTTTCCTGCACCGTTGGGGCCAAGGAAGCCGAACATTTCCCCTTCTTCCACATAGAAACTTACGCCATCAACAGCTATGAGTTCACTATATCTTTTGACGAGCCCCTCTGCTTGGATAATAGGATCTATGGTCACCACCTTGTTATAAGGCGAAAGCTGTGTTCTTATGCTTTTCGATGGGATCCCAATTACGCAAACTTTATGTCAGAAGCTTTCCTCCTTATAAAAGGGAGCTTATATGGCACAGCTACAGAACATAATACGAACAGCACAAGAAAAAAGATCTTTCCAGACCCTTCTTAAAGCCGCAGAGGTACTGGGGCTGATTGATAAATACAGCAATACAGGTCCTTTTACTGTGTTCGCGCCAGTGGAATCGGCTTTTGAGGTGATACCTGAAGAGGTCATAGAGGAGGCTTTTGCTGACATCCCCTATTTGACAGGGATCATAAATTACCACATAGCTGAAGGCAAATACATGTTGCAGGACCTTCAGAACATTGATTCCCTCAAGACCATAGGCGGTAAAGAACTGAGAATAAAACATAATGGTGCTATTGTGATCGATACAGCCAATATAATAGAGCCAGATATTGAATGCAGCAATGGTGTCATCCATGCTATAAGCGAGATCCTGGTTCCATGAAGCAGATCAACTGAATATGTTCTTCAGATCCTCTGTACAAAGTTTCACGTCAAATTCCTTCAGTCGGAAGAACTTCTTTGCACGCATATCGTTCTCTTCAAGTCGCAGGTCGCTTTCCACAAAACCTGCTTTTTCAAGGCGTTTGAGATGGAGGTCCACAACCTGCCTGGAGAGGTTCAGATCTTTAGCAAGCTCATAGATGTATCTCTCCTTTTCGGAAAGCATGTACAATAATTGTATTCTTACAGGATGGGCAAGAGCCATCCCGATGTACACAATTTGTTCAAGTGATTGCGTCATCTGCAGACCATCTCTAAACCAGCCATTATGCTATTCTAATGGTATAAGACTATGTCTTAATGTATTAATGAAAAATTAGATCTCGTTCAATTTGTTCCTTATTTCTTCCACGGCTTTTTTGATCTCTTCCACATCCTTCTCCACTTTCACCAGCCTTTCATTGTTTCCTGAGCCTGCAAAATTGGACTTGTTAAGGAGCATGATCACAACTCCTACGATCAGAAGTATGACCAATATCTGGATAAGGAAACCAAAGAGGCCGCCATACATACTACCATAATATCCCATCATACCTGTCAATTTCACCCCATATATGTGTTCTTAAAGAAGTTTCTTTTTTAATAATTGGATAGATCGCTTTCTTTGGATTTAAAGAGCACTTCATATTGTTCAAAAAGAGGGTATGGGTTTAAGATCTCCACATACCCCTCATGCCATGGCCCCTGCCCTGTCTGTATTGTCCGCAGAGAGCATACTGTGAGGCGAAGAAGTCTGGAACAACTTCACCTGTATATGCATCTATGCGGCCTTGCTTTGCAGTGTCATCTACAGTATAATAGACTACCCACCATCTGCCCATCGGATAAATGTCACTTTCTGTGACCTTGGCTGAGATTTTCTCTTTGGCTATCTCAAGAGCATTATCTACAGTCTTCACAGTGAGTTCTTGACCTGCATAGGCAGCAGCGCAGTAACCCGAACCATATCCATTCCAACCTGCACCCCAGTTGCAGACGCCCCCTACATTACCTGAAGTGCGCTGCAAGAGGGGTTTTTCAGCGCTCACCAGGGCAGTTGTAGCCAAGCCGGCAAGGAGTACTATTGCAAGTATTGTTATTGTTTTGCTTCTCAAGTTATTACCTCCTGAAGTCATTTAAGGTATATGTAGTGGTTATACTACACATATAGCTTTTATAGTATATATGCTTGTTGAAACCCGTTAACATTTAATATTTACTTAGAAAATCAAGGCAGTATAATAGAATAAGTGAGATCTGATAACAAAATATCATTTTTACAAAAAAGCAAAAACAGCAGGTTATGTCTCGATCTAGTAAAATATACTTGTCTAGGCATCAGTCTTTATATGCCTCGTATATCTGAAACCCATACTACTGTTCCCAGTGGGAACGTAATAAAAGATCGATTAAAAATACCACATGTGAACAACTATGTATTTAGCAGGATAATAAGAAATATGATCTATGGGGCCGTGGAGATTTGAACTCCAGTCACTAGACCCCCAGTCTAGTAGGATGGTCCAGGCTACCCTACGGCCCCATTAGGGACGAGCATACCCTAATGTGCATTGTAGTATATCTCTTTTTCCGATGGGATAGATATGGCTGTGGTCCAGATATTGTATGCTTCTATGACCTCCGAACCTTCGACAAATACCATTCCATGTTCCTCTGCATAGGCTCTAGCAGCTTCTTTAGGCAAAGCTCTGCCAGTATTGTCATCGAGCATCTCACACACCACCATGGCTGGGGTCACATCGGCTATCTTGGCAAGTGCAATGGAGAGTTCGGTCTGGCCAAGTCGTTCATTTATCAGTCCTTTTGCTGCGCGAAGGGTTGCCACATGACCTGGAGTACGGAACTCGGAACCAAAGTCCACTTTATTTCCTGCAAGCACTTGCTCTACCATAGCTCCTAGTTTTTTTATGGTGATCGCTCTATCATTATCCGGGATGCCTGTGCGTGTATCTCTGTGGTTTACCCAGATAGAGAAGGAAGAACGTGAGTCATATCGAAGGTCTCCCCCTTTCTCCACGGTAGTTCCAAGAGTAGTACCGCACGCATTTGCAGAGCGGATCACATCTGCCATAAAAGGCAAGCCCATCTCTTCACAAGCCATGGAGTCTAAGGCTACGCATATCAATCCGCCCCCATCCTTGCGCATGAGCTTTACATCTTCAGACTTCACAGCCTGCGCAAGAATAGTAAGGTCAGTTTCGGCTTCCCTGCCCTCAGCATCAAAAAGCAGGAACATCTTACCCTGCCTTATGGCATCTATAGCCTTTAATATGTTATTGCTGTATCCTTGCCTGCCTGCCATACCTGTCATTTTATCCCTCACATTTGTCTTTTTTATCTAATACTATTTTCACTTCGTCCCCATCTTTTAAATGAAGCTTCTCCCGCAGGTTTACGGGAGCTATTATCTCCAGCAGATTGGTTGGATAATGTGTTCTTTCCGGAACAATGATAGCACTCTTTATCCCATTTATTCGGATAGGATAACACTTCCCTGCACCGAAAGTACGCTCGTCGTCATTGAACCCGTGTATGCAGATCGGTTGTGTATGATCCATTTTCTGGCGCATTGAAACACTGGCTTCATTGAGTTTTATGTTCAGAGTTCCGGGAAAAGGTTGGAAACCCAGTTTTTCAGAGAACTGTGACATATACCCATGCTGTACTATGTAGTACTGGCCTTCACCCAAACCTGTTATAACCTGACCTTGCAACTCGATATCTGCACTTTCACGACAGAATATAAGCTGATATTCAGCGTATTCCTTATGCAGCAGGTCTATTCCATTGCAGGTGAGTGTGATCTTCTGTCCACCAGGGACAAGTTGGCGTTCTATATACCTATCATCTTCAAGCTGTTTGAGCAACCTGGCTGCTGTTTTGGAACTGGTGGTAATATATTGTGCAAACTCAGCTGAAGATATCTTTATAAGGTTTTCAGTTGCACCAAGAAGCGCCAATCTCTTTAAAGGTTCTACAGCATACATAGTAAAAGTCCCATCTCAGATTCGAGACGGAACTCATATTTGAGAAGCAGAATACATAAAGGTTTTGATGGACAGGATTCTCGTCATCTTTTTTAAAAGGCAATATTAATTTTAAGTAAAAACAATGTTCTGCAGGATCAGCATCCCAAAGCTACAAAAAACAGATGATAGGGGTTTAACCTATCTCATTCTTCTGATATAGTGACCTTTTTCATCACATCTTTTGGCTTTATTTTATTTACTACGTCCATACCCTCTATTACCTGCCCAAAAACCGTGTGAACTCCATCCAGATGGGGTTGGGGTGAGTGAGTGATAAAGAACTGGCTGCCACCTGTATCCTTGCCGGCATGTGCCATGGACAGTGCACCTTTTCCATGCTTACGCGGATTACCTTTTGTTTCACATTTGATAGTGTAGCCAGGACCACCTGTGCCATCTCCCTTTGGACATCCTCCCTGAATGACAAAGTTTGGGATGACCCTGTGGAATGTCAGCCCATCGTAAAATCCCTGTTTTATGAGATTTTCAAAGTTTGCCACTGTTTTGGGAGCATCCTTTTCGAACAGTTCCAGAACGATGTTACCTTTCTCGGTCTCAATAGTAGCTTTCTTCATTATTCCCACCTTATTTCATGTGGTTAAAGAGTGGGATTGATTTAAGTGTTTCTATAGTTTCTTTTTTGTAATATTCTTATTCATGTTATATTTTGCAAATATGTGCATATGGTTTCATCCAGATTTAAGTCACAATATTTTTATAAAAGAAGTTATATAATAAAATCAATGGATGATAGAGGTCAGATTGCCATGGACTTCCTGCTGGGAGTTTCATTGGTGCTTATTGCTATAGGCTTTACAATACAGTTCGTTCCTGGTATTTTCATCTCCAGCTTTGCGGGAGAGGAAAAACTTGGTTATGCTGCATACCGTACTTCCTGTATTCTCACAGAAGATCCTGGCTGGTGGTCTAACAGTACTTCCAGTGGTACTGATTGGGAAGCACATCCCTCAAATGTACAACGTTTAGGTCTTGCTGTGGATGATGATGTCCATTCCAGGCTAACTGAAACTCCAAACATGCTTTCAAAAGAGAAACTTGTCCAGTTCAAACTTTTAAATGAATACAATGAAACTGAGTTCATACGTAAACTCGGACTTTTTGACAGTGTCAAAGGTACACAGATGAACTATGGATATAATATATCTTTTTTGATGGATGGCCAACCACTGGTAATAGACAACTGCACTATGGAAATAGGCAGTTCATTGCTTCCTGGGCAGAACATGGTAAAGATGACAAGAATAGTGTTGGTCGAAACAGGGAATATTTCTGTTTTTGATGGCCGGTATCTTAGTAGATATCCCGGGCATGAAAATATAGCAAACATTATCATTATGGGCCCTGTAGCAGAGAATGTTACAATCCAGATCACCAATTTCAATGTTTCCAGTTCGAATGCTGCATTTATAAATGCAAGTTTGAATGGTTCAATGTTAATTCAATCTTCAAATTACACTGTACAAAAGCGGTCACTTTACGGGAACTTCGGTTCATATACACTTTCTAGCCCCCTGGTGAAAAATGATAGCTTGCGAATAGATTTTAATAGAAGCTTATTTTCATCGAATACATCTTATCAGTTAAGGCTTAATTTCAATGATGTGTTTTTCCCTCAAGTTTCTCATTTTTCAGATTATAATAATATCGAGAAGAGATATGAACCTGTTTTGCTCGTAGTGGAGGTATGGTGATGGACAATAAAGCTCAACTCCAGACTCTGGAGGGACTTGGGGCAGCCTTACTGATAACAATGACAGTTGTGATCATTACTCAAAGTGCCACTGTGATGACCCCGCAGCAGGAGATG
>JAHFZE010000083.1 GCA_020854785.1 Methanomethylovorans sp. | reverse complement strand
TTGTTTGCAGCTTACAGCTAAGGAAATCACCAATAAATAGATCATGGTTAGTCGTACCATATACTTTGTATAGTTAAAATTTAAAAACTGTCTTATATGCAGCACCTACACCTTAAACCTAACGGCCCGGCGGTATAATTAGTAAGCGTTATTGAGCAACTGAAGGCTGTGAACGCAAAAGCTCTTCTTTTTATTTTTTTTTAGAGCAGGATCCCGGAACACAGCCGTAAGGAGCGAAGTATGGCACGTGTTTTTGCAGTCCGGGTAAAAAGGTTGATCGATGCCGTCATCAAGTCATGATATTCGTTAATTGTCATTGCGGGTAGGGAACAGGTCTTGCAAAAACCGTGTCAAGCTTATTAATTATACCGTCCGTGTTATGTGCTGGTTTTATTTTTTGTCATTTGCAAGCAGACTTGCGTTAAAATATAATAGAGCTCCATTTTCAATAGGTCTTGGGTTGAAAATGAAGTTGAATTTTTCGAAATGGGTTTTAAGTTCGCTTTCTGAATATAGGTTACCATGTATTACTACTTTAGGATTCTTTTTCTCAGGGATAGGTACACTACAATAAAAAACAGATGAAGGTTTCATTACCCTCTTTATTTCTTTGATAAAACTGTCAAGGTCTCCGAGAAAGTTAAGGGAGAGATCACAAATGACTATGTCAAAAATTTGATTGCTGAATGGTAAGTCATTAGCAGGTGAAACAAAAAACTCAGCATTAATAAATTGATGAGCTTTAAACTTTCTTACTGCCTGCTTAAGTAATCCGACGCTGATATCAATGCCGGTGTACGAATTGTTTACATTTAGTAGTTCTGATGAGAATCCACTACCTGTGGCTATTTCAAGTATATTCTTGTTTTGAATAGTCTCGTATTCTTTTTTAAGAAGTTCAAAATGTTTTGAATTATTTCCTTTAAACTTTTTAGGGAAGATGGATTTTTGCATGATTGAATCATAAGCAAATGCAAACAGATCACCGAGCCATGGCTTGAATTTTTTAATTCTCCCTTGGTTGTCTAAGACGAAATTAATCCCGTCTCTCTGGAAAACTTTTAATGTTTCTTTTGTTTTCATATATAGTTGATCTTAAAATCTCTAGGTTCCAACTTGCACATAACGGCCCGGCAATATGGGGAGGTTGTGTTACCCGACGCAAGCACCGCCACAGATCTGTCCCGGTAGGCCACAAAGCTGTCCCGGTGCAAGGAGGGTATGGCGCGGTTTTTGCCGTCCGGGTACAAATTTTGTGGCCTATACGAGTGTCGCGGTACAAGGTTGATCGGGAGCAGTTTGCAAGTCAAGGTATACGAAGTTTCATTGCGGGCACTGGCGCGGTCGCGGTATAAGCATTTACAAATCTGTCAAGGAAGCAGGAGTAAAAGCAAAAACCATGACAAACAACTTACCTATATTGTCCGTGTTAGCGAAGCGTGGTTTTTTATTTTTTTGGTTTGAAGATTACAATAATCAGCCATGGCGTATTTATTATTTTACCATGTCTGTATATTACGTCCCATTCTGGAATTGAGTTTACAACTCTTAAGGCTTCTTTGTCATAGATTTCGTCAAATCCCTTGAGTATACTGACACCATCAACTTTGCCATCCTCAGTTGATCCCATTATCCGTATCGCAACCCTGATTTCCTTGTCAGGGTAAGGAACATTTGAATAATTGATGCTACTTTCGATAAAATCTCTTAGTAAGTCAGAATCAGAAGTATATTTTGATTTTTTTGTATTTGAGTTATCAAACTCTTTTGTTTCAATAAGAGTTCCGTTATTAAAAGTAAATTCGAGTTCTCTCTCATATATGCTTTCAAATCCATCGTGAATGTAGAACAATAGATTTCCTAACGGTGCAATCATTGAAGTACTTACCCAGTCTGCAAAGACTTTGCCATTAACGAAACGGTCTGGAAATAGTGATTTTAGATCAGCATACTCTTTTCCTATTGTATCAGCTGCTTCTTGTAGAGATATTTCAACATATTTTGAATCTGTTGGATAGCAAGCATTCCTGATTTGTACGAGATAAAGTTTATTATCCTCGATTACCCAAGTGGCGACATAGTTTCTCCAGCAGGCAGTATAAAAACAACCACTGCTGCCAAAGAGAGTCTTAGGGTTAATTAATCCTCTGTCAGGATAATATTCTAGTGGACAATCAAATAGTGATAATGTATCTCCCTTGTATAAAAGTCTATCAGGAATTTGTGCAGTGCTAAATGCATTAAGGCATACTGCCAAGAGCAGGAGTTTTAATAGAAGCGATTTCATTCGGAGTTAGTGTTTCCCATGCTCGCTAACGGCCCGGCGGTATAATTAGTAAGCGTTACTCGACGAAGCGTCCGGTAGTGTCCTGGTGCTTTAGCCACAAAGTTGTCCCGGTGCGAGGAGAGTATGGCATGTGTTTTTGCTGTCCGGGTACAAAGCCCGCTGAGCATTACGGGTTTCGCGGTACAAAGTTTCGGGCGAGCAGAGAAGAAGTCATGGTACACGGGGTTTCATAAAAAGCAGCTGCGCGTGGCGCCACTACGTCGCAGCAAGGAGACAAGGAGCGAAGCGACGAAGTTCCGCACAGCGGAATTGGTGGCGCCGGACTTTGTCATGGTACAGAAACCTGTCATTGGGGCAGGAGCAAAATGCAAAAACCATGACAAGCTTATTGATTATACCGTCCGTGTTAGCACACGTTCTATTTATTTTTGTCCAGTGAAGGTATTTATTGATTGCACAAAAAATTTCTTTGTTTATATGCTCAAATCTAATCCTGAGACCATGCGTATTTTTTATAAAGTTTTGAAATACTCTACGGCCATTTCATGAATCTGATCAATGATCTTTTGTGGAGCATCACTTATATAAGCAGTTAAATCGAATACATATTCATTAGCTTTATATAACGACATAAATGGTTCATATTTATGTAAGTACATAAGTCTCGCTACTGTTGCTGTATTATATCTCAAAGCAAAATAACCATAATAATCTAACAGAGATTTTTCATTGTCATAAACCTCCAGGCTCCGGCCAAAGAGCGTTTTTTGATCATCCCGATCAAGATTTTCCAGATTCTTGAATTGATTTATAAATACTTCGAGATAAACTCCTCTAGCCATGTAGCGGCCAATTTCAAGATTCTCCCAGGATGGATCTATGCCTAAAGGATCCCACGACATATATTTTTTTAATAATTCCTGGCTTCTGTCCAGCCTTGTTTCTAGCACATCTGGTCCATTAAAATGATTTTTTAATAGCTTATATCCTCCGTCGCCTGTATAGTGTGCAAAAATCAAGCCTACATGCGGATAGGTTAAGATACTTTCTATAAGACCTTCTGTTGAAATACATTCTGCAATATCCGAAGGAATATAGTAGAATTTATCAACTTCATCGCTTGTCATGGTGTGATTTTCAGGAAGTTCTGGATATTGATAAACTCCATTTTTCAGTTCTTTACAAGGATCGCTTTCACAAGCTAAAAATAGCAAGCAAAGTGAGATAATTGGAAGTGAGGTTTTCATAATAGTAAAAGTAACTAAGATCGATTGACTGTTATTCAGATGTTTGTGAAGTTATGAATTTTATCATGTGTATGAACCTGAAACTCAGCTTTGAAAATGGGTTAGCACACGTTTTCGTCTATTAGTGCATAGGCTAAGTCCCGATAAAAAACGGAAATTTGGGTACACGGCACGAAGGCTGTAAGTCTCAGATAATGTGTGCTAACGGCCCGGCGGTATAATTAGTAAGCGTTACTCGACGAAGCATCCGGGCAGGGTCCTGGTTCTTTAGCCACAATGTTGTCCCGGTGCAAGGAGAGTATGCCTGCCCCGACGAAGTGAAACGGAGACGGGGGCATGCGTTTTTGCAGTCTTTGCCCGCCGTAGCCTTGGCGAAGGTGGGCCGGGTACAAAGGTGGCTGGTTATTAAGTGTATCGCGGTACAAGGTTGAACGGGAGCAGGTAAGAAGTCAAGGTACACAAGGCTGAAATGCGGGCACTGGAGCGGTCGCGGTACAGGCTTTTATAGATCTGTCAAGAGGGCAGGAGCAAAG
>JAHFZE010000315.1 GCA_020854785.1 Methanomethylovorans sp. | reverse complement strand
TGGCCGGAGATACAAATGACAGCGGGACTGATACTCAATGCAACGATCTGTTTTGCAATAACTGTTTCTTCATTCGCCTTTGCGTGGGTGCTTGCAAGCAGTGAGGATAAACACAATGAGAAAAGCAAGCCTGCTCTGTGGGCTCTGGTAATACTCTGGTCATTAGTGGCCTTAACATATCTGCCCACCACGATCCGTATGGTAGCAGCGTTCATGGGTTATCCTTCCATGGAACTTATTATGTATAATCTTTCTGCCGTGCCTTTTTCAATGGTCACGGTCCCTCTTGTGTTCTTTATATTATATGTCATAACAGGCGACCAGAAGATAAGTGGTTACATATCTTTCCTGTTCGTGCTTTTCGGCTCGGCATATCTGGCACTGCTTTATTCCAGTGGGGTCACTGGACCCATCAGAACAGAATATTCATCTATTTTCAGTATAAGCAGCGATATTGCCATCAACATATATCTCATAGGGCTTTTCGTCATTCCCACAGCAATGATATTAGGAATGCTGCTTTTGATATTCCTGCAGCGCATGCCAAGGAGACTGAGGTATCGCACGGCTTTGCCACTGGTGGCCATATCCTTTGTATTTGACTTCATGCTTACGGATATGATCACCGATGTGGATGTGATGCAAATGGCAGCGAGGATCTTCGTGCTTATTGGAACTGTGCTGGCATTCCTTGCATACTTCCCACCAGCTACTTTACAGCAAACACTTGGAATAAAGAGGTCCCAGCACGAGGTATATGAAGAGGAAGAGGGGGAAGAGAATGAGCCCTGATATAGATGTCGAGATGGAACAAAAGGTCGCTGACTTTTACCAGTCTCTTGGCATAAATCAGGGTCCCGGAGATATCCAGTATAGGCTGATACTGCTGGTCCTGAACAAGAATGAAGGAAAGGTCACGGAGTTCGCCGAGATCAGAGAGTACACTGATGACTTTGCTGACAAAGGAAGCATCGGAAGTAAAATGAAAACGGTTTTCCAGCTGGAGGGACTGGTGGAGAAAGTAAAAAGAGGAGGATACATAATAACTGATAAAGGGATCACAGCAGCTAATTTTCTCAAGGATACAACTGATTTCTACAAGAAAACAAAACGTATGGGCGATATGATCGAAAGAATGCCCTGATCTAATTTATTATAAGATATAGATTTTTGATAAGACGGGAAGAAGCAAACGGAAGTGGTCTATTCTTCCTGTTGATCACCTTCTATCATATTTTTAAGATGCTTCGTTCCAGATAGTCGAATTGAACATTCACTTAAGCTGGAACCGAGAAATAATATGCATTTCCAGCAGAGTTACGAAATGTCATTATACGGCTTTGTTAAAACCTTCGTGCTGTGATCTCAGCTGTGGACAGTTAAAACCACAGAGTACACTGCGCTTGCAGTAAAATATAGGTAGTTCTATTCTTCTGTATCCTCCCTGAACCAAGCTGTTCAAGATAAATGTACATGTCCTTTACAGAGCATTTATTTCAGAACTGGTTTTAAACCAATGTCACGATCAACGATCCTGTTTCTGCCATATTTCCTGGCCTATTCTATTGATCCCTGCAACATCATTCCATGATGAGCCATGCAGCTGCAGGATCATGGAAAAGTATAGTGCTTGTGGGTCCGGCGGAAAAGTATGGAACAATGAAGTGAAACATTGATCAAGAAAAAACTGACCAGATGATCAAATCTGCATCAAGGAACAGAGAACTTAATATGGATAAAAATAAAAAAAGGTGAGCTAAGTCACCTTAAGGGTACAGCTGCACGGTTTCCTTCACACCGTATGAAGAAGGAGTGACAAAATTAGCTACCGTGGTGGCACCTGATTCTGGGGTGATCACTATATCCACAGTAGTTCTGGGACCTATATCCAGACCTGAGCCTTTCTGCGCTCCGCTCACTGATACAGTGCCGACACTGGCAAAACCAGTATCTCCACTGGCCATGGTCGAAATATAGAAAGTTGCCATATCACCGGTGTTCATCACTGGCTTTTCCTGACTGAACGAGCCATCTTCATCACGGATCTTATCGACAGTGAAATAATACTTCGCATTTGCACCAGGGGTTGATTGTGTACCTGTTAGAAGATGAAGCAGGTTTGTAGCCGCTGATGCAGACGTAGAGAAGTTGGCCATAGCATTGCCGTAGGTCTTGTCATTGTTCGCATAGATCAGATTATTTGTAGTAGTACCATCTGTAATGGAAATGACAACCTGGTTCACATCTACTGCAGAACTACCAACATTGAGACCCACATTCAACTTGAGCAGGGAAATGTTACCTGCCATGGATGTAGCTGAATCCTTTGCCCTTATGCCCTCAATGCTTTTCACCATTAGGTTAGATGAAACTTCCTGAGTGGCCTGCTTTCCTGTAGATTGAGCTTTCTGCTGCAGTGTACCTGATGTCTGGATCAGCACAGCTGCTGCAACCGCTGCCACAAGTACCATTGCTATGAAAATGATAAGGGTACCAATACCCACCTGGGCAGTATTGTCCCTGACGAAATTATTCTTTCTGTTAGCTTTCATAAGATTGCCTCCGATATCATGAAACTCAAAAAAGGTCTCATGGATACAGCTGTACTGTTTCCTTCACACCGTATGAAGATGGGGTCACAAAGTCAGCATTTGTGGATACACCTGATTCAGGAGTGAGGATGATGTTCACAACAGTCCTTGGCACCAGGTTAAGGCCTGAAGATACAAGACCTGCACTTGTGTCTGTTGAACCGACAGCAGAATAACCTGCAGTCTCTGCACCAGGAGATACTGTGGCGATGTAGAGCATAATCATGTCACCGGTGTTCATTACCGGATTGCCCTGGGAGAAGGATGAATCCTCATCGCGGACCCTGTCCACAGTGAAATAATGATTAGCGTTGTCAATGGTATTACTAATTATTGTCGTATTGGCAGTCAGCAATTTCTGCAGATTGACAGCAGCACTGCTGGAATCAAAACCAGCCATTGCACCATTAGAGGCACCAGTGGATGCATATGACTTCTGATTTCCTGCATATACGAGGTTATTGGCCGTAGTTCCATCCGTAATGGAAACTACTACCTGGTTAACGTCCACCGGAGAACTGCCGACGTTCAGTGCAACCTTCAGCTTGAGCAGATCGATGGTTGAGGACATATCAGTAGCACTGTTCTCTGCGCGTACACCTTCAATGCTCTTGACCATCAGGTTGGAAGAAACTTCCTGGGTGGCCTGCTTTCCTGTAGACTGAGCCTTCTGCTGCAGCGTACCTGATGTCTGGATAAGTACAGCTGCAGCCACAGCTGCGACCAGCACCATGGCAATGAAGATGATAAGGGTGCCTATACCTACCTGAGCACTGGTATTTTTGAATAATGTTTTTCTTCTGTTTGCTTTCATGTATACTCTCCTTTCAATGCGTATAATATAAGGATGATATTATATTATTATTTAATATATAAAAAAGATATGGTTGAAAATCTCAAACATTAAACGACTAAAGATCAAAGAGCATAAATAATGCAGGGTAATGCTTAG
>JAHFZE010000169.1 GCA_020854785.1 Methanomethylovorans sp. | reverse complement strand
CCCTATAATATGGGTGTGGTCATAGAAAAGCCTATATCAGGAACTTATGTTTTCGAGCTTGTCCGAAGTAATGGCACTTTCACTTTATCTCATTTTTCTTAAATAGTCCCTGGCCAAAGTCAGGGACTACGGCTATTAAAAATTGTTAATATCTCAGCAGTATATACTTATTATCAAAGTATGCACCGGGTGTTATGAAGTCGAATATTACGAGTGAACCTGCTTCAGGACGGACCTGGAATGAAACTTCTGTCCTTGGTTCCAATCCTTCATAAGAGTCGTCTTCTGCAGAGAATACACGCCTGATGTCCACTACAACTTCCATTATATCTCCAGTTCTCAATACCGGCTGACTGGCTTTGAAGATAGTATTATCACGAATGCGTATTGGACTTACAGAGAAATATTCTTCCGTAGGCAGGTGTACGCCTGTCCTCATATCAGAGATATTATATCTGATATTTGCTACATGAGCACCATCTGAAAGATATATTATCAGTTGTGAGAGGTCAACATCCTCACTACCCGGTCCAAGGGAAAGTGATATGTGAAGTTTGGATATCTGTCCGTAATCCAGACTATTGGCTACTATAATTGTCCCACTGGTGCTTGATGATGCACCTGATACCGTAAAATTGTATGTACCAGGCTCCTTGAATCTTTCTTCATAATAAGAGTGTTCACTTACAGTTTCATTTGATCCATCTGTAGATATCTCAAAAGATCCTCTCTCAGAGATCCATTCCACCATACCTCCCTTTGGGATAGTGACACTGGTTGTTGAAGGAACACCATCTGCAACAGTGATGGTCCCATAGGTCGCACGTTCCCCTTCCACCCGGTCCACACGTAAATTGGAGGCCACTTCTTTCGTAGTTTCCTGTCCTGTCTGCGAAGCTTTCTGCTGTAGCACACCTGAAGTCTTAATAAGGAGTGCAGAAGCTACCGCAGCTACAAGAACCATTGATATGAATATGATGAGTGTACCAATACCCATCTGTGCACTTTCATCTTTGTGCATTGAATGCTTCCTATTTGCTTTCGTGCGATTTCCCTCAATTAAGTTCTTAATTATGAAAGTTGGTAAATAATGGATATTATCTTTTATTTGTACTCATAGTATATTAAATCTATTATATTTATATGTTTTTCAGTTCCAAAAATAGGATATATAGTGTGTATAATTTAATACAATGTATTTATATTATTTTATTTAAAATAGCTTTTGTGAACTACTCTTCAATGAGTATAGCACGTGCTGGTGCGCCATCACAATCTGTGATCTTCAAAGGAAGACAAATAAAAGTATACATTCCTTCCTCCACTTGTCCAAGATCGAGGCACTCCACAATATTGATTTTACGGGAAAGCAGTGATCTGTGAAGTGGAAGGGATTTTTTATTTTCTATGGAGAAAGCGTCAACTCCCAATACTTTAATTCCTTTATCCTGGACCCAGAAAGCTATGTCTTCCTCCAGACATAAATTGCTTGTTTCTTCAACTGAACAGATGATATCTGTTTTCAATAACAGTACGTCTATTCCTTCTCCCGGATCTATTGCTTTCCATGCCACATCCAGATCATAAGCATTAATTGGGCTCCCTCTATGCCTCAGGTCCAGTAAGATCGCACGCCCCATTAAACTTCCAGGGAACAGCATATCCACCGAAGTTCCATTCTCAAGAACGTGAGAAGGTGCATCCACATGAGTGCCAGTATGACTTCCCATAAATATGGTTGAAAGGGCAAAACCGTCTTTCCCAATAGAGCAAACTTGCTCTATGACCGGCTCAGGGTCGCCGGGATATACAGGCATACCCTGCCTTATAGCTTGAGTTATGTCTATGATCCGTTTGCCTCTAAATATCATTGATATTTCTCATCCACTATCTTCTGGGAATTGTTGAGGACCTTTTCTGCCTGTTCAAGAGTGAGCCCAGCTCCCATGGCAACCTTCAGAGCCGTATCTCTGGTTATAAGATTGCCTGGGCTATGTGTATCTGTATCCACCACGCACTTCGCGCCAGCTTCAAAAGCTATCCTGGCTACATGGCCATTTGTCCGGTTATGTCCATTCCTTGCGGTTATTTCAAGATGGACATTGTTTTCGGCTGCTTTCTCAGCTTCTTCAATGGTTATAAATCCGGGGTGTGCAAGGATGTCTACATCTGACAGCTCCACAGAGGCGTTGTTCGTCCCCGGGGCAACAGGCTCTACGCTTGTTTCGCCGTGCACTACTATTATTTCCGCTCCCAGATCCTTTGCCAGTTGTACCATCTTACCCATTTTGGCAGGTGGAACATGTGTTATCTCTACCCCTGCAAGTACTTTGATGTCCATAACTTCTTCAAGGTACTTTGCCTTACTCACATTTTTCAGGATATGTTCCACATTGGTAAAGTCTGCATGGTCAGTTATTGCGATAGCTCTGTAGCCGTGTATCACTGCCCTTCTTATGAGTTCGCTCGGGACAAGTTCACCATCACTGAATAAAGAATGTGTATGCAGGTCTATCATGATGTCACCATTTGTTCTTGTATCTAATATGGCTGGCATATGAAATAAAGATTTATATCATCATGACTGATATGCAGCTTACTAAACAACAAATATCAATAGTTCTATCTTTAGTTCATTTGAAGGAAGGATGAAACAATTGCCTGGAATCAGAAGAATGGTCCTGGACGTTCTAAAGCCACATCACCCGTCGATCGTAGAGTTTTCCAAAAAATTAAGTGTTCTACCAGGAGTTTCTGGTGTGAATCTGAGCCTGTATGAAGTTGATCAGCAGACAGAAACCATAAAGATCACGATAGAAGGTGATGATCTGGACTATGAAGAGATAAAACAGTCTATTGATAATCTGGGCGCTGTGATACACAGTATTGATGAGATAGTGGCAGGTCACAAGCTTGTGGAAGAGGTAGAGACCCTGCAGGAACGTTAGGTATCTTACTTAACCCTCTGAATGCTCCAGTTCATATAGCTTCACAATGGCACTTTCCATGTTTTGCATGATCATCTGCATGATACTCTTATACTTCAGAGGCTAGTTCACTCTTTTAAGTCTGCAGGCTATGATTTGCAGTATCTGGTCAGTCCTTCAGTATCTTTTAATAACATCAGCAAAAGCGAAGTTAGGTTTGACGTCCTTTACCTTTACTCTGACTTTATCTCCTTCATTTGTATCTTTTACAAACACGACAAAGTCCTGGATCCTGAACACTCCATCACCTGTTGATCCTGTGCTGGTGATCTCCACGTCCAGTTCCTCACCTTTCTTTACAGGTACTTTAAGGAATTTCTTAGCTACTATGTAGATCTCTGCACTTTGAGACCGGGATGCTACCGGGGAAAATGATTTTGTTTGAGTAAAATCAGTGCTTGCTTCTTCAAGAAAAGCCTTGAACATGTCCCCCTGAAAGACCTTGACCACAAAATGGCCACCTGGTTTCAGTATCTTTTTCGCACATCCCAGTGCAGATCTGCAAAGGTCTATGGAACGTGCATGGTCATAGCTCCAGTTGCCGGAGAGATTAGGAGCAGCATCACAAATAACGACATCCACTCCGCTCTCACCAACCAGATCAAAGATCTTTTTTATAGTCACATCTGAAGTAATGTCTCCTTTTATGGTCTCAACACCCTCTATCGCAGAGATACGCTGCAGATCAACACCTATTACCCTTCCGCCGGAGAGTTTTTTTGCTACTTCTGACCATCCTCCGGGAGCTGCACCCAGGTCTACAACAGTATCCCCTGCTTTGATCACATTGAACTTCTCATTTATCTGCAGTAATTTGAATGCAGCCCTGGACCTATAGCCTTCTTCTTTTGCACGCCAGTAATAGGTATCCCTTCTATCCCTTGCCATTAGACCCTGCCTTTTGTTAGTTTGACCGTTTTAAACATTCGAGCTTTTTACTAATTTCCATTAGATCAGCTACCACTGAGCCAAATTTTCCAGGTAGCCATGAATCATAATCATAATAAAGGTTAAGTAGATCACTATATTTTGATTCCAGTTTTTTTATATCTTTACTGTCACCATCAATATTTCCAATTTTAACATCAAGTCTGTGTATTTTTTGCTGAAGACTTTTTAGTAATTTTATTGCAATAGTATCCATATCTACTTTTCTCACAGGTAATTTTAGAATATCGATCACCTGGCTAAGTTCAGGCGGTATTTCAGGAAATGCGTTTGGTCCTGTTATGAAATATGCATCATCACTAGTTGCTTCACCATATACATCTTCTGCAGAAACAGACTCAAGAAGATGCTCTTTTATAGCTTTGATACAAAGTTCGTTCAGCGATCCAGTATCGTGATCAGAAGTTCTTAACTCGGATATTTCTTTCTCCACAGCGCATATTTCCTCAAAGGTAAGCGCCCCCAGAACGTATATTATACCTGTAAGCTCAGCAGAGGATATCATAGGATCATACCTTAAAGAGAAGATATATCATAACTAAGAAGAAGGTAATAAAGTTACCTACAGCTTGCACCTTCGATATTAGTATTAATAACTGCATACTATTTGCAAAAGAAAATATGATCGTTTAATTGTGGAATGTGCTAAGAACAGAAAAAGACTGCAAGTATGCAGTCTTATAGCTTTATTCCAGATAGATGGCCGGTCTCATGGGCACAGCGAACCTTGACTTGTTCTCTGGATCATAACCAGGTTCATCTGCACTGTAAACTTCCACTGTGCAATTAAATTCCTTCTCAAAGAAGTGCTGGTTTTCCCCGAGGATCGCAAGTTCGTCCAGTTCATAACCATCGAACATCTCCAAACGTTCCAATTTCATGCTGCTGATATCAGGAACTATTTTCTGTACGAACTTAGGTATTTCTTTTCCGTATGGTCTATTAGTAGGTTCTGCCATTAGGGTCTTTATGAGGATACCAATCTCAAGCTTGTTTTCGGCCTGCATTTTCAGAGCCATCCGGAAAGCTTTTGTCTTCCATGCGGCAGATGTATACAACACTATCTTCTTGGGTGTCATCTTTGTGACCTTCAGTATCTCTTCAATGTCCTCCAGTGTGTTGTCCACAAGCTCCTCTGCAAGTTCCGCATTGTTATTTAGCAGTTCTGGGTCAAAGACAGGATAATGGGCAAGGGATACAATGTCACTCCCCTCATGTCCCAATGCCTGCCAGATATCTTCACACACATGTGGCATGAACGGTGCCATTAGACGCACCCAGGTATCCAGCATATCATAGAGTAGGTTGCTTCCTCCTCTTTTTTGATACCATTTGATATCATTGAGCAGCAGGAAAAATGCATTTTGAAGGGCACTGCGAGTTCTCAGGGATCCCATATCGTTATTAGTTTCCCTGATGCGATGTTGCAGACGGCTAAGCATCCACCTGTCAATGAGCTTCAGTTCTCCGCACATGCCACATACTGCACCGGATTCAATGATCTCTCTGGCAAAGGAATAAAATCTTTCTACCTGTTTCTTTGCTG
Source organism: Methanomethylovorans sp. (assembly GCA_020854785.1). Classification (GTDB taxonomy): domain Archaea; phylum Halobacteriota; class Methanosarcinia; order Methanosarcinales; family Methanosarcinaceae; genus Methanomethylovorans. Next base: position 688 of record JAHFZE010000169.1, on the reverse strand, counting down.
CTTCTACGCCACTGTTCCTCCAGTCTGCGTCCTGTGTCTGTTCGGCACTGGAAAGGATGTACATACGGCTGATGTCAGCACCATATTCATCTACAGCGTTCCTCAGAGTAAGCAACGGACCTTTGGATTTGCTCATCTTTTGTCCCTCAAGGGAGACAAAACCATTAACAGCAAGAGCCCGAGGCCATTTATCTTCATCGAATATAGCTACATGATGGAAAAGGAAAAAGAGCAGATGATTGGGTACAAGGTCTTTGCCAGAAGATCTGAGATCTACAGGATACCAGTAATCCATATCCTGTTTCATCTGTGCTATGAGTTGTTCATCAAGGCCTGTAGCTGCTGCAGTCTGTTGCACGCTACCCTTTCCCAGAAGCACATAATCGAAAAGTTGCGGGGTAAGGTGTTCCGGTCCGATACCGCGGGAAAAGAACTTATTGGTGATATAGTATGTCATATATATAGTGGAATCACCAAGTGACTCAATGAGCCATTGATCATCAAAAGGTAGATGGGTACCAAGTCCCTTTTTCCTTGCACAGGCCTTGTCCTTAAGCCAATCGACCTTGTTGTTGAACTCTACCCTGTATTCTTCTGGAATTATCTCCATCTTCTCAATGCATCTGTAAACCTTTTCTTTCCATTCAGGGTTCGAATAGTTGAGGAACCACTGGCCTTCGACCATGTT
>JAHFZE010000257.1 GCA_020854785.1 Methanomethylovorans sp. | reverse complement strand
CTTTTCTGTTCCTTAGCAGGTGCAGGGGCTTTTACTCCCTTCTTCTGTGCGTCTTTTCTCTGTTCCATCGATTTCACCTCCGTCCGGATAAACTACTATACCAATTATATGGTAAGCTTCAGTAATTACTTCCTTTTCTGTTCTTTAGCAGGTGCGGGGGCTTTTACTCCCTTCTTTTGTGCGTCTTTTCTCTGTTCCATCGATTTCACCTCCGTGCGAGATAAATACCGATTTACTACTGATATACGGATCGATTGACACAACTATCTATTCTGGTAGTTACTCAATCTACCATATTATCCGCATTTATAATATATAAATTTAATTATATTCAAAGATGCTGTTACCTAAGCAGTGAATAGAGTTGATAGAAAATATAGATCAAGATCATCGCCCCCTGCTTAATCCTATCATTCCATTCTGAAACTTCGGATCCTGAAATAGCATATAGGGTTCAAAAGAAAAAGTGGAATAGAATTGAATTTATTCGAAGAACATACCAATATTATGCAAAACCATTATTTCTAAGTAAATTGCTATTTATTATCATGAATAGTTTCAACCTGGTGACCCATGAGCCAAGAATGCTGGTAGTGACGGGTGAAAAAGCATTTGAGGAAATGAAAGAACTGGCCTGGAACAAAAAGACTGCAGCTTTCGGAGGTCTTAAGAACATTCTGTCAAGACCGAAACCTGAAGATATCAACATAACTCATTCAGAAAAACAGTACAAATCTTTCTGGCATGCTGTTTGCTCTACTCACTTTGAATATAAGCGCAATTGTGAATTCACCGTCAAGATCAGTGATCCTATAGTTCAGAAAGTAACGATCTGTGGTGAAGAAAAGACCATAGACCCACAAAGAAATATCACACTTTCACGCATAGAACATTGCCTGGAATCAAATACAAAATCTACCTTTGTAGATGCATATACTGAAAATGAAGAGGACTTCTCTAGATATGTTACCATGCCCACAAGGGAACTTGCACAGACAGAAGAACTGAATGAAGGAAATACTATAGTACTTCCGGTAAAAGTAAAGGCCTCATACATTGTCAGGAAACTGTTGACCGAAATGCTGAAACCGATAGATGCTGATGAAATACTGGATGAAACTGTGAGCATAGAGACTCTCGACCTCTACTTTAGACCAGTTTATGCTTTCGAGTATACATGGGTACCAAAGAACAAACAGAACGTGCTGGAGTTCGACGGTATCACAGGCGAGTTCTATTCCGGTAAAGTGCTAAAGGAAAAGATGACCGAAATATTCACAGAAGATGCCTTGTTCGAGATCGGTGGAGAAGTTGCAGGCTTTATTGTTCCGGGTGCCGGGATACCTGTAAAAATAATCCAAGAATCTCGGAAAAGAAAAAAAACTATTGGTAAATGATCAATGCTGTAAAATTATTATTAGACTTGATGATGTTGTTAACAATAACTGACCTTTCCACTACATCTGGCCATTTGATCAATTTTTCCTTACTTCCAGGGTAAGCATTATCTAACTGCTTCCTAGTAAAAAGATATAATAACAGAAAGATAGGCAATCATTAAGCGTTACACATTTAATACATCTACTCCATATCATACTGGAGTGGACCCTTTGGATCATATCTTTATTCCTGAAACCTGCCTCACAATCCAAGATTCCCGCAATGATAGTATTTTGAATGGACCTGCGGGTGTGAAAAAGGTAAATGGGCCCAAAATGATCAACGGTAAATTCTGGTGAGATGAATGGTCAAGCATGAACACATAGTTGAAAAGACAAGAGAATGGCTGGTAAGATATGCAGATAAAAAAGGATATATTCTGAACCCTGATGAAGAAATGCTGCATATAGTCGTTGATGGTCTTACAAAGAACTGGAATGAACTAGGCCGTCAGTACTGTCCTTGCAGAATAGTTACCGGGGACAAGGAAGAGGACAAGAATATAATCTGTCCATGTGTGTATCATGAAGAAGAGATCAAGACAAATGGAAGTTGCCATTGTGGACTGTTCTTCAAGAACAACGGCAATGGCCAGTAAACGGTCCTGAAGGAGACCATTAAGCATGCCAACTCTCATGGAGATCTATCAGCTGCTGCCAAAAACAAACTGCAAAAAATGTGGCAAAACCACCTGTATGGCCTTTGCAGTGGATCTGCTGGCACGTAAAATTGGCATAGAGGATTGCCCACCTCTCAAAGAAGAAAAATATCGTGCCGGCTATGAAAAACTGAATGAGCTGATAACTCCGGTGGGTGATGTCACTGAAACCGGTTTTCTTGTACACGAGGACAAATGCATTGGTTGTGGGAACTGTGTAGTGGCCTGTCCGGTAAACGTGGTCGCAGATCCTGAAGGAACAGGCAGTGGCAGGGCGCCGACCAATGACAAAGTGATCCTATACATAAAGGACGGCATAGTCCGACCAGTGAATATCCACGAATGTCGCCGTTTTGGTCCCAACAAGACATTATGTTATGCATGCATAGACACATGCCCCACAAAAGCAATAGAATTTGTATGACCCTTTCAGGAGTGATATAATTTGGACAACGGTCCATTCGTT
>JAHFZE010000220.1 GCA_020854785.1 Methanomethylovorans sp. | reverse complement strand
TGCACGCTTAGCATAGTCCACACGTTCGTGGGCCTCAAGTCTTGACATCCCGGGACCGGCGATCCCAAGAGTGACCGGTTTTTCATATTCCAGGGAAAGATCTGTAATCTTCCTCGCAGCATGCTGGACAACTATCTCATCGTGCTTGGTAGCCCCTTCTATAACAGAACCAATGGTAACGATGGCGTCTATATCTTCTCTCTTGCAAAGCTTCTTTATGGCAAGTGGCATATCATATACCCCGGGGACCAGTATTTTTTCCTTGACTGTGGCTCCCAGGAACTTGGCATGTTCCTCACCCAACAGTTCCATCTGATAGGTAAGGTCCCTGTTGAACTCTGCAATGACAAATCCAAGATTTATGGTCATGTGATATTCACCTTTACTTGTGTTTTAACAATGTAATATTTTGCAGTTCTTTTTTACATACGTGCCGGCCCGACATCTTCAAAACCCTGCCTTTGACCTGTTCCTGCTTCCTTGATCAGAGCTTCAGGTTTGAACAGCAGCTTAACCGCATTGACAGCATGTTCCCTTGATCTCTGTTCCATAAGAAAGACCAGTTCTCTTTCGTCCTTTGCCTCATCCTCGTGGACGAACACTTCGATTATGTGAGTGTTGGTCATGAGCTGTGCCTGTATAAGGCCCATGGAAGCCTGATTAGCACACATTTTATCCTTTTCCATTTTCCCCGGCATACCCAGGGCTATGACAAGGTCACAGGGATCTTTGCTGTCCTCTATAAGTCTTTTAGCTGCCACTGGCAGATCTTTGATACCCGGCACGCTAACTCTTCTGATCTTTACTGAGACGTGCCTCTTCACCTCGTCGATGGCTGCACCTCCCATATCAAAACGTGCAAATGTGGTATCAACGATGCCTATTGTAGCCATTATGATCACTTTTCAGAGTGTGTCCAGCACATCGCTTGCGGCCTCGATGCCTGGTCCGACACTGGAAACAATTCCACGCTTCTTGAGCACTATCTCAAGTTCGGCAACTGTAAGCAGGATATCTTTAGGCTGGACATTACCCATGTTGCCTATCCGGAATATCTTGCCGCTGAGCCTGTCCTGACCACCGGCGATCACAATACCTCTTGCCTGCATATCCTTCTTGATATCATTGCCGGTAACACCTTCAGGTGCTTTCATTGCACTTACAGTGTTCGAATAATGACTGTGTTCATTAAGATCGGGCAACATCTCAACGCCCATTGCCTCCATAGCGGCCCTTACAGCAGCCGCTTCAGTACAGTGACGTTTTATTCTGGCTTCCATGCCTTCTTCTTTTATGATATGCAATGCTTCCTGCAGCGCATAGAAAAGAGGTATAGCAGGTGTATAGGGCGTTTCTCTCAGGTTCTTCTCACTGCTCTTCTTGTAGGCTTTCAGATCAAGATAATAAGGCATGCGCTCCATCTCATCCATGGCTTCAAATGCCTTCTTGCTCACGGATACAACGGACAGACCTGGAGGTGTGGCCAGGCACTTCTGTGATCCGACCAAAGCGATATCCACATTCCATTCATCAACCTTGACAAGGTCACCACCCAAAGAGGTGACACCATCCATGATAAAGAGGGCACCGTATTCCTTGGCAAGTTTTCCGACCTCTTTTGCAGGGTTAAGGATACCTGTAGATGTTTCGTTATGGACCAGTGTAACGGCCTTTGCTCCTTCTTCCAGCTTCTCTTCAAGCTGACCGAGGTCTATGGAATCACCCCATTCATATGCAAGAGGAACTACCTTCCCATACCTTTTTGCAATGTTCTTGAACCTTTCACCGAATTTACCATTTTCGAGAGTTACTATATGGTCATCAGGGTTTGTGATGCAACCCACAGCAGCTTCCATAGCTGCAGTTCCTGATCCACTGAGAACAAAAATATCGTTCCTGGTCTTGAAAACTTCAGCTAATATCTGCCTGCAGTCATCATACATATCAGAGAACGCATTACTCCTGTGATTGATCATAGGTTTAGACATCGCTCTCAGTACCCTTGGTGCAACGGGCACTGGCCCCGGCATCATAAGCAAAGTATCTTCTAAATTCATATATATCGCCTGAAATCGTGGATAAAAGGATCGTGCTGTAAGATATGCTTTTCTATTTATTGAAGACCTGACCTGTTTAATGTAGACCTTATATATAATGAATGCGGACAGCTTTATCCGCGCAATAATTTCATAAGATCATGTTTTGTAACAACACCTGCGATCTGCCCTTTTTCCAGAACTATCACCGCCGGTGTGGTTTCGAGAAGATGTGAAACCAATTTGACATGTGTCCCTGGAGAAACAACGGGGAAAGTATCACCCATGAGGTCTCGTATCTTCATCTTTGAGACCTCCATAGCTTTTTTGTCTGTCATTGAACGAACGATCGTTTCTTCCGAGATACTCCCTATGGGTACGCCATTCTCCACCACAGGGATCTGAGAAATATCATTCTCTTCCATGATCTTAACGGCAGCATCCACCGGCTCTTCAGCACTGATGGATATGACCCTGATGTTCATAAGGTTCCTTGCCACTACATGACTATCTTTCTCGCTCTCATCGAAGGCAGCAAAAATACGTTTAAGAGTAGAGAGACGCGGATCAACATCACCTGCTTCTATACGTGCTATCAGTGGCTGGCTAACACCTGCCCGTTTTGCCAGTTCACTCTGAGTAAGCCCAAGTTCGTTCCTTTTCTGTCGGATACTGTCTGGTGTGGGGAGGTGCATAAATATTACTCATAGTAATGATGATATTTATATGTAATCATATAAGATCTACTTTTTCTTTAAATATCAGGAAATAGAGCCCCTTCGCAATATAAGTGATATAAAATTTGTTTGTTCATACTTCCTTCAAATTTATAATCATTTAAAAAAATGATTCTAGAGCATAAGCCAGAAAATACTTTACATCAATTTTTTAGTAGTTCAAGCAAGTGTTTTAAATATCTTTGAAACACTATTTGATTATAATGACTAACAGTGTTTACTTTCTCAATTTCAGCTGACCAATTACAGATAAAAAATAAAGATACTAGTTAGATCTCAGTTGAAGCGGTGATAAAAATGCATTATGGTTTAGGAATCGATGCTGGGGGAACCTATACTGATGCTGTTATTGTAAGAGGGGCTGATGGAGCGGTCATTGATGCAAAAAAATCTTTCACTACGTACCCTGAAATCCAGCAAGGGATCAAGAATGTACTGGACTCGTTGGATGAGAAGTTGTTGAAGGATGTAAATTTGGTATCAGTATCCACCACTCTTTCAACAAATGCACTTCTTGAAAACACTGGCATGCCCGTAGGATTGATACTGGTAGGAGAACAGGCAACCGACGAAAAATACCCTGCTGAAAGTATTATTTTCGTGTCGGGAGGTCATGATACGAATGGTGAAGAAGAATATCCTCTTGACACCGAAGCTGTTAAAGATTATGTAGAAACATCCAGATCGTGGGTTTCGGCCTATGCGATCTCTGCATATTTTGGTACACGCAACCCTGAGCATGAACTTGCTGTAAAGAGCATGATCCATAGTATCACAGATCTGCCGGTCGTGTGTGGGCACGAGCTTTCACAGGAGTTGGGAGTTTATGAAAGAGCTGTAACTGCAGTTCTCAATGCGCAGCTGATGCCTATAACCTTTCAATTTGTCAATGGAGTAGCTTCGGATATCAAGAAGAGGGGTATCGATGCAAGGCTTTTGATGCTCAAGTGTGATGGTTCGGTCTACAATATAGAGGATGCACTTGAGAAACCCATTGAAACAATATTTTCAGGACCTGCTGCCAGCATCCTTGGAGCATCCTACCTTGCAAAGGTAGACACATGTGCAGTAATCGATGTGGGAGGCACAAGTACAGACGTCTCAGCGATCAAAAATGGGATTCCCCAGATCAGTCCTGAAGGTTGTATAGTAGGTGGCTGGAAAACCCGGGTAAAAGCCATGAATATGGAAACTTCTGCTCTAGGAGGAGATAGCCATGTTTGGGTCAAAGATAAAAATGTAAATATAGGTCCCAGAAGAGTTGTTCCTTTGTGCGTGGCTGCAACACTGTATCCTGATTTTCTTTATCTGCTGAAACATAATAAAATGGTCTTGCGCAAGGACACTAACGAAAACTATCAGCAAACCAAGTTCGTGGTCAGAACGGAGTATGAAGCTACCGGACTACGGGAAATGGAAAAAGCGATACTCAGATCCATCGGTCATGAACCGGTTTCTGTGGTCGAATTAACAGATATGACTGATGCTAAAGAAATAATGCTTACCAATAAAATACTTGATTCACTCATAAATAAAAGGCTTGTGCAGTCCATCGGTTTTACGCCTACAGATGTGCTTCATGTGCTTGGTGAATATGACCAATGGAACAAAGAAGCATCAGAAACAGGAGCTGTTTATCTTTCCAAGTATGCGAACATGGGCAAATACGAGTTCTGCAGACATGTCAAAGACCTTTTTGCCATTAATATGGCCCATGATCTGATGTCCTTCCTTATACCTACTATTCCCAAAAATGCAATAGATGAGGTACTGAGCGGGAACTATCCTGCAAGGTTCAAAACAGATATTCCCGTGGTATTACTTGGAGGGCCGGTTTCTGCATATATAGATGAATTGGGATCTCTTATTGATGCAGATGTGCAGGTTCCGCAATTTGCCAGTGTGGGGAATGCTGTCGGGGCACTTGTCGGGAAAAGTGTAAAGAGGGTGGAAATAATGATAAAACCGGCTTCTTTGATGAACCCTGATAGTGATTTCCTTGTATTCTCCCCCGAAGGAAGGCAACGTTTTGAAAGATATAGTGATGCTATGGACTATGCTACAAAAATGGGGTACTCTCTGGTGCTGAACTATGAGAAACGATGTGGTATAATAAAAGAAGATACGATCATAAATGTATCAAAGCACACGACATCTCCTGATAACTGGCCTCATCCGCCGATAGAGACAAGGATCACAGTCGTAGGAGTTGGAGATCCCATGATGGCGATAAGAGGGACAAACAATAACAAGGCAGTATGATCGTATCTATTCTCCGGAGGAATTCTATTTTTTAGAGAAGTTCCTCCGCTATGTCCTCATTCACCTTCCTCAGATAAAAATGTCATCTGATCATTGTATTTCAGAAACATTAAGTTATTGAAAGGTAATGCTAATATCCCCAGACTTTCTGGCTAATGATGAAGACAGAAGTCCCATTTCTATTCTGCATACATGCAATATTCCACAAGGTACAAGGCAGTTTGAAGAGCATTGTACTTCCTGGGCTTTTATCATAACGTAATTGTCCCTGATGTCAAGCGTCTGGTCCATCGGTATTTCCATATGAGACATCTTTTTTATCTTCTCACAATCAGTTTCGATGTCTATGACTATATTTTTTCCCGATCTTTCTCCACGGATCTTATGTACAAAACCACATATGTTCGAATTTACAGTTACATCTGCCATACCGATCCCCCATTCTTTGATTTTGATGACCTCATAATTCATGTTATTTCCCATATATAAGTATTTCAATGGCTTTTGAAATGCTAAGCTTTAAATACAAAGCTTCAAATATATTTGAAACACATGACATGGGATTATCTTCTGCACCTATTAAATGTTGGTCTGCAATCTGTCCAAGAATACCTGGCATTGCATGTACTGCTCTGCCTGATCCCTGCCTTTTTTCTGGCCGGTGCTATTGCATCGCTTTTCTCAAAGGAATCGGTTTTGAAATATTTTGGTGCCAGTACGCCAAAGTATATTTCCTACTCAGTAGCAGCAGTATCCGGCTGTCTCCTTGCGGTATGCAGCTGTACGGTACTCCCGTTGTTTGCTGGCATCTATAAAAGGGGAGCTGGTATCGGTCCAGCCACTACTTTTCTGTTCTCTGCACCCGCGATTAATATTCTGGCTATTGTTTATACTGCAAAGATCCTGGGTTATGATATCGGGGCTGCCAGGGCAGTGGGTGCAATTCTTCTGTCGGTTGTCATTGGATTGATAATGGCTGCAATTTACGAGAAGAAAAATGATAAACACGACGGTATCAAGACATTTAACACAGAGGAACACTCTCACACTGTTTATATTTTCCTGCTGCTGCTTGCAATACTTGTCGTCCCTGAAATTATCAAATCTTGGACATATCTTGCCCTGGTGGAGATCCCGCTCATAGCTGCTACTGTGTACCTGTCATTCAAATGGTATACTGCGGAAGAGCGGGCTAGCTGGATGCAGGAGACCTGGTTCCTTGTAAAGATGATCGCTCCTTTGTTGCTTGTGGGAGTATTCTTTGCAGGCATCCTTGTAGAGCTGCTTCCCTCCGAAATAGTGGTTAAATACGTAGGTGGTGGCAACCTGCTTTCGTACCTCATTGCTTCTGTAGCCGCTGCGCTAATGTATTTCTCCACGCTTACGGAAGTTCCTATCATCAGTGCGCTGACTTTGCTCGGCATGGCTAAAGGCCCTGCCCTCTCTATGCTGCTTGCAGGTCCTGCATTGAGCCTTCCCAGTATGATAGTGATCAGCAGGGTCGTGGGTATTCAAAAAGGACTTTCATATATCGGACTGGTAGTCATAATGGCAATGGTCTCGGGAATTGCATTTGACTACTATATACTTTGATAATGAGGTATAGATCTATGAGATTGCTGATCATTTCTGATATACATGGGAACAAAGAAGCTCTTGATGCGGTGATGGCTGTACCCCACGATGAAGTGATCTGCCTGGGGGACCTTGTGGACTATGGTCCCTCTCCAGGCGAGTGCATCGATGTGCTGATGCAACAAAAGATACTTACGATCATGGGTAATCATGACAGCGCAGTGGCTTTCAGAATGGATTGTGGCTGTGGCTATGCATATAAACATCTCTCCCGATCAACTAGAGAATACACATGGGATGTCTTAAACGATAATCAGATAGAGTTCCTTCGCAAGCTGAAGATAAATATTAAAAGGGAGGAAAATGGGAAAATGTTGTATTTTACTCATGGCAGTCCCTTATCCTTCTATGATTACATCAAGCCGGATACTCCGGAAGAGAGAATAAAAGATTATATGAAGGAAGTTGAAGCAGATTTCTTATTCATAGGTCATTCCCATCTTCCTTTTGTCATGAGAGTAGGAGCAGTGACACTTGTAAATCCGGGTTCAGTGGGCCAGCCCAGGGATGGAGATACTCGTGCAAGCTGTGCGATATTCGATACGGACACATTGAAAGCTGATATCATCAGAGTTGAATATGATATGGAGAATGTTTTCAGGAAAATAAGGGCAAACATGCCTAATGCAGACGAACTGATAGCAATACTGAAAAGAGGTTACTGAAATATAGTGTATAAATTTGTGTATATATATGATACTTGTAAGGTGATTACATGAAGATAGAAATACTTGGTTCAGGTTGTGCGAAATGCAAGAGAACAAAAGAGATCGTTGAACAGGCGGTTGCTGAACTTGGCATCGTTGCCGAGGTGGTGAAAGTTGAGGACATGAACGCTGCACTTGATTACGGTGTCATGATCACTCCTGCGGTTGTGGTCGATGGTGATGTAAAGATAGCTGGCAAGGTCCCGACACTTGAGAAAGTTAAGGAATGGCTTACAAAAAAATAAATGAAGGATATATCATGGCAGGCGAAGTTAAAATGACAGAAGGGGTGAAATGTACATGTGAAGCTGCGATCGTTGGACTGTATGCATGTGCAGGTGGTTCTAATGTTGGACAGATGACAAATAAAGTCGCTGTTGAGCTCACAAAAAAAGGAAAAGGAAAGATCATGTGCACCGTCGGGATAGGAGGCGATGTGCCGGGAATCCTAAAAAGCACTGAGGGAACCGATGAGATCATTGCCATCGACGGCTGCGCGCTTATGTGTGCAAAAAGATCACTTGAACGTGCAGGGTTTACCGTTGATAAGCATGTAATACTAAGTGAACTTGGCATGAAAAAGAACAAGGAGCTTGATCTTAATGAAAATGAGGCAAATGAGATCATGGCCAAAGTAGAGGAAGCGTTGAAAATCTAGGAAAGTTATTGTACATAAAAAGAACAGGTGAATAATATGAGGATGCTGGAAGAGTTTTTCCCGGAATTTGCACAGAAGCTGGATGAGATCGATGAGATATACAGGAACAAAAGGACCATTGACGAGAAAACATATCAGTTCATATGTTTTGCACTTTCCATCAAGGCCCGCTCAAAACCCTGTGTTCTTAAGCATTTCAAAGGCG
>JAHFZE010000035.1 GCA_020854785.1 Methanomethylovorans sp. | reverse complement strand
GAATATGATCTTCCACGTAATAGCAATACTGCAGTGTTCAACATAGTGGAATATGGTAACAGGACAAAGGTTGTTCTACGAACACCCCAATGCTATGAAACTGACATCGAAAGAAAAGACTACCATATGCTAGAACAGGAAGGATTCACTGAATTTGTTTTCCCAAAAGGGGCTACCTGGAAGGATCCATGCCAGGTAACCTGTGTGAATCACACGGTTCTGCATGAGATAAGGGGTGTTGCTCATCTAAGCGAAAAAGATGTGGGAATAACCGTCAGGTTCTGGGAAGGTGAAGATGCCTGGGGAACGCATGTCCTGGATAAGACCGTGAAAAGTCTCCAGTTGCTCGAAAATGTCACTGGGTTCTCATATCCTCCCCGTTATAACGTCACCATAATACAGGCAAGCGTGGAAGATACTCAAGGCTATGGAGGCTTTAATCAGGGAAGTAAAGGGATCTATCTTCTGCATACTTCCAGCGATGCCATCCTTATTCACGAACTTGCCCATTATTGGACACGAGAATGCCGTTTTTCGCACATCTGGATGGATGAGGGCCATGCAGATCTATATACATATCTTGTTCTGGCACAAACAAACCCCGATATTGCTACAAAAAGGAAAGACAAAGCTTTAGAAACGTATCAGAAGCTTGAAAGGAAGTATGACATACCACTTTCTACATGGGACACAGCCGATAGCTTTGATCCAACTAACAGAGAGGTCATCCAGTTCGGCTATAGTAAGGCTTTCACTGCGATCTATTTGATTTATGAGGACCTAGGATCAGATACGATGCAGACTGGCTGGCAATATTTAAGCCAACTTGACCGTACGGTTGATGAGCAATGCTTCATTCAGGTTATGGAAGAAGCATCCGATAAGGATCTGGCATATGTCAAAGAATTCCTGTGAGAGGCTGGACAGTAAGAATGAACCTGATATCTGGGAATTCACCATGAAGATACAGGTTCTTCCCACCTTTTATACCTCTTCGTTATCATCATTTATTTTATTTTTTTTTGTATTTGTTATTGGCTTAAAGTAATATCCCATAAGTTCGTCTATATGATGTGGAGGTAATATGATGGCTAATGGTCCGGATAAAGCAGATTCTGACCTGCTGATCACAGATCGGGAAAGAAAGCAACTTTTAGCAGCACTGCACACCCGACTTTTCTGGGTGGGGGAAAAGATACCTTATTTTGTTGAGATCGATGGCAAAAAATGCAAGCTGCACGACAGGGTCTGGGAACTCATCAACAAGGAAACAATATCAGACGATGAAAAACAAGAGATCGAAAAATGTATAGAACTATTAAAGAACAAGGAAAGAATAGATGAGTTAGAGCTCGAAACTAAAGAAATGACCCGAGAAGAAGCAAAGGAACTGTTCGATGAAACTGCCGGGTTATTACGTGCAATAATGGATCTGAGGGAGATCGAGGAAGGCATCTCCAAAGAAAAAGAAAAGGCATTCCATGAAATGTTCTCAACACAACGCACTGAAGAGATACACAGATGGTTGAATTTCTTAAAGGATGTCGGAAAAGTTTGATACTACAGACAGCAAAGTGTTATCAGTTATCTTTCCCAGAAATGTATTCACAGTAACCGTAACTTATCGGCCCTGATCTGGTTGTTTCACATGGAAAATCAACACATTCAAAACACAGTCTTGCATTCCTGCTAAAAGCACAACTGGCGATCTTACAGAACTCATTTTTCCTGGATACACATCCCGATTCGCCATTTGGGCACTGTCCCGCAGTCATTCTAGGACATTTCTCGCAAGCAATTCCGCACACTCCTATTTTCATATGAAGTAATTCTCCTATGATCAATTCGATCAGCATTTTGGTATAAAATATCTTATGCAATTGAAGTGCAAATCTTTTGCTGAATTACCTTAGACTCCGATTTAAGCAAATCCTAAGAAACGGAAGCATCTGGACCTAAGGTTCAGTTTGTCAGGACCGTATCAAAAAACACGGAGATAGGTAGCTTTATCTGGAGATGTCCGGATTTGGTAGGCTTGAAGATATAAAGGGTTCACTGAATGTTAATAGAATGAAGCTGCAAATAGAAGGGATCGGTCCCCTTAAGCAAGAAATGGTCCTGAAAAAGGAATGAACATAAATCCTTGAATCAATGGCGAATAAATTAAGGGTAGCTCAGTGGCCTTTGTGGATACGGTACAACGCGTTACAAGCGTTCCTATCATAATCCTCACCTGGTTTTTCCAGATGTCCACAACCGCAGCTTCGGCCCAGGAAGGTAGATACACGGTGCTTGAGCTGATGCAGATCATAATCCGACATGTCTTTGATCATATCCTTGTGTTCCGTTTCAATGTGGTCCCACATGGTCTTTTCAACTTCATCCAGATCATAGCCATGAGCCATGAAATTACATGAAAGGCCTATATCGCTGCATTTTATGATCCTCATTTTCATAGGGAGTACCTCGTTATACCAGGATAAAATGTAATTCAAGTGATAGCATATAAAAGCAGTCATCGGGATCGTCGACCATTTTTGTCCCTGATGCCTATAATATCCTGAAATAACAATATAATATTGGAAAATATAATAACTAATTAGGGAACTTACCTGATGTAACTCGTTCAGTGTAAGACTGAAATCTCAGCACCATATATAAATGGTGCGAAAAGTATTTATATAACATAGTTGCATTCTATCACCTGAGAGAAAAGAAATATATAGATAACGAGGGATATGAAAAGACTTGGAACAGTGCTTCACGCTTTTGGGAATGGAACCCTCATCATTCGAGGGGATGATAAGGGACCCAAAGGGGAAAAGCCTCGTATGAACTCTTCTGTGATGGACAAGACTGTCAAGAGAATTGGCAAGGTCACCAACTATTTTGGTCCGGTGGCAAATCCATACTATACTGTTAAGCTTGACAGACGAGGTAATACTCTGGAAGTTCGACATTATTTGAACGAACGTCTATATGTCCAATGATTGGAACATATAAAAATCTAATGTCGGGTTTTTGATGCTGTCACATGATCACATTTCAAGTTCGTCTATAGTATCTTCAAGGTGAATAAAATGGTCGAAGTCGAAAGGGTACGGTATTCAGACACTTCTGAAAGGGAAAAAATACGTGCAATGATCAAAGCACGTAAAGAGAAAGAACAGAATGCAGAAGTTGAGAATGCAAAGGTCCAGTGTCCGGAGTGCGGCAGTCGCAATCTTGTGCAGGACTATGAAAGAGCTGAACTTGTGTGTTCTGAATGTGGTCTTGTAGTGGATGCGGAATTCGTGGATGAAGGACCTGAGTGGCGTGCTTTTGATCACGATCAGAGAATGAAACGTTCCCGTGTAGGCGCACCCATGACATATACCATACATGACAAGGGTCTGTCCACAATGATCGACTGGAGGAACCGTGATTCTTATGGAAAATCAATATCCTCCAAGAACAGGGCACAGCTTTACAGGTTAAGGAAATGGCAGCGTAGGATACGTGTCAGTAACGCCACAGAAAGGAACCTGGCATTTGCCTTATCGGAACTTGACAGGATGGCATCAGCTCTTGGTCTTCCCAGAACGGTGCGCGAAACTGCTGCCGTTGTGTATAGGAAAGCAGTTGACAAGAACCTTATCCGTGGAAGAAGTATCGAAGGTGTGGCTGCAGCAGCATTATATGCAGCATGCCGCCAGTGCAGCGTGCCGAGAACACTTGATGAGATAGGAGAGGTATCGAGAGTCAGCAGGAAAGAGATCGGAAGGACCTACAGGTTCATTTCCAGAGAACTCTCCCTGAAACTGATGCCCACCTCGCCCATAGACTATGTACCAAGGTTCTGTTCAGGACTCAACCTTAAAGGTGAGGTACAGTCCAAAGGTGTGGAGATCCTGCGTCAGGCATCCGAGAAGGAGCTTACCAGCGGCCGAGGGCCAACAGGAGTGGCTGCAGCTGCGATCTATATCGCATCTATCCTTTGCGGTGAGAGAAGGACCCAGAGGGAAGTCGCAGATGTAGCAGGAGTTACTGAGGTAACTATCCGCAACAGGTACAAGGAACTGGCTGAAGAGCTGGATATAGAGATCATTCTCTAAGACCACTGCCTGTGGAAAGGTTTTTACCTTTCTTTATCTTTTTTTTTGTGCTAAAGCACACAGACAAAGTGAACAATGTTCGAACTTATAGAGATGCTTACCATCGGTTTTGCTGTCGGTCTTTCTGGTGCGCTTGTACCGGGACCGATGTTATTTGCTACCATAGATAGCTCCATGAGGACTGGCTGGACCTCAGGACCTAAGGTAGTACTGGGTCACGCACTGCTGGAGCTTATGATATGTGTTCTTATTGTTCTTGGCATGCCCTCTATTATAGGGGAGAGAGAAATATCTGTAATATCACTTATCGGAGGTGCAGTGCTGGTTCTTTTTGGAACAATGACCATAAAAGATGCACGTAGGGCAGTGTTATCACAAGGTGATGAAGCAGGTTGCCTCTCTTCCAATCCTGTGGCAGCTGGATTCATTACTTCAGTATCTAATCCTTATTTCTGGGTATGGTGGTTTGCAGCAGGAAGTGCGCTTGTGCTAAAAGGTCTTGAGATAAGCCTGCTGGCTGCCTGCTTATTTGTATTAGGTCACTGGATAGCGGATCTGAGCTGGTTCAGTATAGTATCTGCATCTTTTAGCAAGGGAAAGGAACTAATATCTTCAAAGGCCTATGAGATCGTTCTTCTCTCTTGTGGAGTATTTCTCATATTCTTTGGCTCAGGATTTGCCCTGGGAGTGCTGATATGAACAAGCAATGTATTCAGGTAGATAAGAAAAAAGGTGAACAGGTCCGGAAAGTCCTTATGGAAAAAGGATTACTGGACACTTCAGCACGCATTGTTTCAGATGCTTCCTGCATATACATCCCTCTTATACCTGCCGCGGACCTCAGTGATCTGCCACTGGAAGATGCAATGGTCACTGAACACGAGTTCAAAATACATGAAAGGCCAGCTACCCTGGAACAGATGCTGGGACATACCCCCAGATATGAAGTAATAGGCAGTATAGCCCTTCTGGAATCCGACGAAAAGGACATGGATATGACAGCAAATGCATTGCTGCAGGTGAACCCACATATCAAAACTGTTCTGGCAGCGCGATCTCCTGTGGAAGGAGAGTTCCGCACCCGCAGGTTCACATTCATAAAGGGTGAGAACACGACACAGACGGTCCACAAAGAATATGGTTGCAGGTATGCTGTTGACATGGAGAAAGCATATTTCACTCCCCGGCTTGCCACGGAACGCTCCAGGATACTGGAACAGGTCAAGGATGGCGAGGT
>JAHFZE010000186.1 GCA_020854785.1 Methanomethylovorans sp. | reverse complement strand
TTGTTTACCTATTCGTAAAAGTGCACCGGATGATCCGGCTTTGATGGTAGTGCTTGCAATGAGAACATCCCAGTTGGTTTTATGTCTTGATACGATCCTTCCTGCTATATATGGGCCTTTGTAGGCAGAAAAAGCTGATCCAAGTTCTTCGTCCCACCCAGGAATTGTTGTCTTTGCAGCGAAATAGGAATTTTTTGGCAGAGAATGCATGTCCATAAAGAACTCTGATTCTGGCAGCCTTAAATAATTTATGGCAGATAACCTTGAAATCCAATTCGAGATATGCTCTGTACCAAAAAAAATTTAATCGATCATCAGCATACGTCTTTTTATGAGCGGATCTGCAATTTTTGAGATCTTCAATGGTCTGCCGCGCCAAGGTCCGGGCAGTAATGAATGCACAGAAAAAGCCTTCAGATCGATCCCTTCTATTCCGGGTGCCAGAATACTGGACATCGGGTGCGGTGTGGGTATGCAGACACTGCATATTGCAAAGATATGTGGCAACTGCCACATAACAGCAACCGATATTTACCAACCCTATCTTGACGATCTGATGCAGAAGGCTGCTGCAATGGGACTTGCCGAGAGGATATCAACAGTATGTGCCTCTATGGACGATCTGCCTTTTGAAGATGGCGTGTTCGATGTAATATGGTCAGAAGGTGCGATCTTTGTAATGGGTTTTGAAAAGGGACTTGCCTACTGGCAACGCTTACTGAAGGACGGAGGGTTCATGGCGCTGAGTGAAGCAGCCTGGTTTACCGATAAACCTTCGGCTGAAGTGCTGCAATTCTGGCAGGAATGTTATCCTGCCATAAAGACAATTCCTGAGAATGAGAAGATCATAGAAGCTGCAGGATACAAGATCATCGATAAGTTCAGACTGCCGGCATCTGCCTGGTGGGATGATTTCTACGTTCACTTTGAGAAAAGACTTGATGAAATAGAAGGGAAGTTCAAAGACGATACCGAAGCCAAATCTATAATAGCTTTTTCGAGAAAGGAAATAGAGATATTCCAAAAATATAAGGATGAATATGGATATGTGTTCTTCGTCCTGCAGAAAGGAGGATGAAGATGCCACGAGGTCCCTCTGGGAAAGATCATGGTAGGTGAGTTCTCACCTTTGAAGGTGACACCATAGATATTTCCTCTCTCATATCTGAAACAGGCGCTTAACAGCAATCACGTTCACTTTTCCTGTTCCCAACACCGAGCACAACAATTTTTGTTTCCATTGGTGTTTTCCAGCCCTCAGGGATAATTTCCTCTTTTTGCACGTCTATTGTAATATGGTTCGATTCAAGCCCAGCATCCTGCATATAACTATGGACCGTGGTTTCCCCAAGGCTGATAGCGTAATCAAGTGCTTCCTGGTATTCATGGAAATTATTTTTCCCACATTCGGAAAAAACCAGAAATTCCCAGTCAGGAGCTGCCATGGATGCAGGTCTTATTAATACTTCGAATCTTCTGATCCCCTTTGCAGCCAATGCACCGGCAGCATTTCCAACTTTCGAATATTCCGGGAGGATTATTTCCGCATCCAGTATTTCCTTCATGTTTTCTACAAAAGCAGTTACGGGACCTCCTATCAATACAACAGGCACATCCACTTTGAACTTTGCAGGTGACTGAATATCAAATATTTTTCTTATTTCGTTTTTCTCCACTCCTTCAAGGAAAAATGATATAAGGTCACATGCCATGTTCTTTGCAAATTTTGCTTTAACATGCCTTGCAAATTCATACCTGTCCATGCCCACTAATGAGCCAAGCAGATCAGCACCGGTATTTGCAGCCTCTACATTCCTTTCAGTGTACTCTCCAAGCACATGTAAGGCATCCGTGAGTGTGAAGCCTATTGGTTGTAAAAGTCTTTTTTGAATGAGACTATCCAGTACATTGCTGGCAGGATATTTTTTGATCCTGTTGAAGATCTCCGTTATTGATGTTGGCTGCTTTTTTACGGCATCGAGTATCTGTTTTTCCTCTTCGGTGGCATTTAGCACTTCATAATCAGTTCTAAGGAAGAACTTCGTTGGCTGATAGTTGATCCCCAACTGCATTTTTGTGGGCATAGGATTTGTTTTGAGCAACTCAAGAAAATCCGGATAAAGCACAGCAGCTCTGCACAAGGGAATAACTCTTCGGGGACCTATGTGGATATCTTTTCCTTTAACCCATACATGACTGTCCCCTCCCATTGCAGACGTTTCCATCTTGATCGCCTTGACCCTGGTTTTCCAGCCGCCTACAATAGCACCGGCATCACTCATGTCAGGAACACCTTTGTAGATGACGGAAATATCTGTGCTGGTGCCTCCCACATCTATAACCGCACATGTCTTCTTTTTCGCAAGGAATGAAGCTCCCACAAGACTTCCTGCGGGCCCTGAGAAGATCGATTCGATGGGTTTTTTGAGGGCACTCTGTATACCTATAACAGATCCATCACACTTAAGCATGAAGATCTTTGCATCGATCCCCCTTAACTTTATTTCCGCTTCAACGTTCGTCATGAATCTCTCAGTCACTGGTATCAGTTGTGCATTGAGGACCGCAGTAACTGCCCTTTCGAAAGCCCCAAGGTCCTGGGAAAGTTCGTGGCTGCAGACCACAGGAAGACCTGTGAGTTCCCTTATAATTTCCTTTGCCACTAGTTCATGATCATGATTGCGGATACTGAAATATGAGGATATTGCAAACGCTGAAACCGTGTTTTTTACCTGCAGAGCAAATTCTTTGATCGACTCGATATCCAGGCTGTTAGTCTCAATACCATTGTGGTCATGACCGCCACTAACCTGTATAAAATGTTTTGTTGGAAGTTCCTGTTTGATATCATAGTTGCCAATAAGTATCATGGCAACAGGAAAGCCGGTACCTTCCAGTATACTGTTTGTCGAAAGAGTTGTGGATACTGACACTACTTTCACATTTTTTAGGCACACAGGGTCCAGTCCGTCAATAGACCGCCTGATCCCTTCCAAAGGATCCGGGTAGCTTGTTAATGCTTTATTCGATTGGATAATAGCATTGTCTTCATCTCTTAGAAGAACTGCGTCAGTGTATGTACCTCCCGCATCTATACCAAGGCTGTAACTCATTTTTTTAAACTCCTTTTTCTTCTGTCCTAAATGTGCCTAATTCTTGTAAAATCATACTATATATATTCTGTGGTGTTCAAATTCACACCGTTAATACAAAAACAATATGCAGTGTGTTCTTTGCATAATTTACCAATATGTTGAAAAGACGCAAATACAAAAAATATATATAGTACTGGTGTTCTGAATATAATACAATGATATAAAGGGGGAAGTATATGGGAGCTAATATATCAGACAAAGATGATACAAAAGACTCTGAAAGCTCATTGGATAAACTTAATTACAGGGAAGAGGTACTTAAACAAATAATAAATAACGGTCCTGTTATTGCTTTTCTCTGGAAGGCAGAAAACGCTCCTGAAGAAAAATGGCCTGTAGAATATGTTTCCGATAACATATGTCTTTTTGGCTACACAGTTGAGGACTTCATGTCTGGAAAGCTTCTTTACGCTGACATAGTTCATCCCGATGATCTTCCTGAAGTAGAGGTGGAACTATCTTACATTTCCCAGAAAGGTGGTAATGTTTTCGTCAAGGAATATAGGATAATGACGAAATCTGCAGAGGAAAGATGGGTGAAAGAGCAAACGTTCATCCAGCGTAACGATGAAGGAGTTGTGACCCATTATCTCGGTACCATCTTTGATATAACGGACCAGAAGACAAAAGAAATGGCGTTGGAGAAAGCAATGGGAGAACAAAGGTTCCTGGAAAATTCCATAAATATGAGTTCTACTATGGTATTCCTGTGGAGGGCAGAGGAGTTCTTGCCAGCAGACTACGCTTCTGCAAATGTTTCAAAACTGGGTTATTCAGCTGAAGACTTTGTGCTTGGTCGTATTGTTTATAGTGATCTTATCCATCCTGATGATTATGAGACGGTCAAAGATACAATATTAGAGAAGTGCGCGGAAGACAGCGAAAATTATACTCAGGAATATCGGGTCATATCAAAGGATGGCAAGATTTTCTGGGTAAATGAAGAGACCTTTATACTGAGGGACAAAGATGGTAATGTAACTCACTTACAGGGAATAGTTCAGGATATCACAAGTCAGAAAGAAAGTGAGATCGCCCTCAAAGCAGCACTTGACAGGCAGGCTGAGCTGCTGGACAGAAAGCAAGCCCTTGAAACAATTGTCAACCATAGTCCTGTGATCGCCTTTCTGTGGAAGGCAGGTAGTGATGATGAAATGGAGCTCTGGCCAGTTGAATTCGTTTCGGATAACATAACTAATTTCGGATATTCTGTTGAAGATTTCATTTCAGGGGAGATCCTTTATGGAAACATAATCCATCCTGAT
>JAHFZE010000108.1 GCA_020854785.1 Methanomethylovorans sp. | reverse complement strand
TAGAAGTTCATCTGGTTATTCTCAAGTATGATCACGTAATCTGCAGAGTTCCTGAGAGCTGCAGAAAAACCGGGTTCTACCCCAAAAAGAATAGTTTCTTTTCCGTTCTCATTAGCCTTGCTTAAGAGAGGTTTGAAATCAGCATCCCTTGTGACAAGGGCCAGCGTATCAATAGTAGGATTGAAAACAAGTTCCATTCCTTCCACTGCAAGACGTACATCGACATCGCTTGAACATATGATCGGCTCGAAACCGTTGTTCTCAATAGCCTCCACTAGTTTATCAGAAGCATACTGATTGAGAAAGACCCTGCCTACCTTCACATTGCCATACTCTTTGAGCACATCCCTGATCTCTTCGAGGTTTACATTGAACTCCTTACGAAGAACGTTAGGCCCGTCAACCAGAAGACCTATCCTACGCCTTCCTACTTCTTTTTTTGTGCTGAGGTACCTGACAATGGAATTCAAGCCGGTCTTTACGTTCTGCATATTGTCCTCACTATATAATATAGATCACTATTACCTTATAATAACCATTAGATAAGTATTATACTCCAATTGAGTTTTATAGTTTTGTGTAGGCAACTGATGCCTTTGAGGATAGGTCATCCATATTTATCGATCAGTATATCCATGGAGATCCTTCTAACATCGTTTTTCTCCCATCCTGTTTCCACGAGCATGAAGTAATTGATCATCCATTGGCCCTGTCTTTTGCGCGTATATACTATCTCTCCTCCCATTTCAGCAAATTTGTCCAGAACTTCTCTGAATTGATCATGCTCCATCTCAGAAAGTTCTATGAAACTAATACCTTCAAGTAACCAGTTGTACACTTCAAGAAGGATCACTTCGCGCACTCTTTTAAGACCATCTGTCTCCATGAAATCCTGTTTATAGACTGTCCTTTTAAGTTCAGGGGACCAGCCTGCGAACACCTCACGCATATCGATAAAAGTGATAGGGAGAACTTCGCCTTCAGCAGGCCTTGGGTGGCTTGTCCTTAAATGGTTCTGGCTCTCCAGATCACCACCTTCGATAATAACTGTTATATGCGCTATTATATTTTCGCATATTGCTCTTAATGCGGAAGCCTATGAACAAGCCTACCAGGATACCGCTCAAATGTGCAGTATGGGCCACCATATCGTTAGATCCTATCAAGGCAAAGTCCAGAAGTGCAAAGAGCAACAGTGCATATTTTATTTGCATGGGTATGAAATAAACGTAGACCTTCAGGTCAGGGGCAAGCACTGTAAGAGTGGCAAAAACACCCAGAATGGCACCACTTGCACCCACTACAGACGAGTAAGGGTTTGAAACCGTCAGGGAATAGCCTATAGCCGCCACGAAGCCTGAAACAAAGTAGACTCCCCAAAACCTGCGATTACCAATGCGATTCTCCAGTTCACGTCCGAAGAAGAACAACACAAGCATATTGAAGAACAGGTGACCAAAATCCACATGCAGGAACATATGGGTCACAATTGTCCAGGGCTGTGTCAGCATGAATGCAGGCGTGAGCTTAAAAAGATCAAAGTATCTGACCCCCAGAAAAATGTTCCCGACAAAGAACGATACCAAACAAATATAGATGATAGCCATCGAAGGACTATTTTTCATTGAACTCATTATACTACCCCAAATGCCCTTAGCAAGTCCCTTTGCAGCTTTTTTGGTCGTGGTGCGCAGCATATCTTTGAATACATCATCCGATCCTTTGTTGTTTATGTCGCCTGTATATCCCGAATGACGTTGGTCGAATTCCAGCCCCTGGCATGCGTGCTGTTCCGGTAGCCTGTGTGCTGCACAGAAGTTCTTTCCACAATATCTGCATGTGAAAGGCAGTAATTCTCTTTTACCGCATATCCAGCAACTGTCATCTGCATCCTTCGCCAAATTATCCTCTATCTACCTACAGACACATAAAATAAAACTGTTTCTGATATAAGGAGGCATATTAGGAGTATCAAGAATAATCGTGATATTTGCGGAAACTTTATATGATACTATTACCAATATAAGCCCAGATCCACTGCAATTTAAATCTTTTTTTTAATAACGTTCATTATGTCATATTATGCGCAAATATATCACAATCAATCGTGATAAATAGGGGAATGTTTTTATAGGCGTTTGCGCATTAAGATGCAACTAAATACTAATATAAAAGTATTACGCTTGATTTAATTTGTAGCATTTGTTGCTATGAAAATATCTAAAAATATGTAGTGGGACAAACGGAGGGCCAAACACATGACCACAATATCAACAGGCAAATTCTCCCTTGAGGACCTGGAGAACGTCCAGATAACGATCAACAACATAGTTGGTGCCATCGAAACAAAAGCAGAAGAGGAAGGTATTGAAACCGGACCTACACCAAAACCCGGTGTTTCCGGCCTGAGGGACTGGGACTATAAATTGTTGTCCCGCTATCAGCCAGTATACACTCCTGTTTGTGATCAATGCTGTTACTGTACGTATGGCAAGTGTGATCTCGGTGGAAATAAGGAAGGAGCATGCGGCATTGACCTGGCTACACATCAGTCAAGAGAGTTCCTTTTGAGGGTCATCACCGGTGCAGCTGCGCACTCAGCTCATGGACGCCACCTGCTGCATCACCTGATAGATGTGCATGGAAGAGACCATCCCATTGACGTAGGGCCTTCGAACCTGTTCGCTCCCAACACTCAGCTGGTAACAGGTATCATGCCCAAAACCTTGGGTGATCTCGAAGAAGTTGTGGCATATGTCGAAGAGCAACTGATGCAACTCCTCTCTACGATCCATGTCGGGCAGGAAGGTTCAGCTCTTGACTTCGAATCCAAAGCACTGCACGGAGGAATGCTTGACCATGTAGGCATGGAAGTTTCTGATATTGCTCAGGTCTCATGCCTCGGTATGCCTAAATCCGATCCTGATGTCTCCCTTGCAGAGATCGGCATGGGATGTATCGATTCAACGAAACCTGTGCTGCTGATCATAGGACACAATGTTGCAGGTGTAACCTACATTATGGACTACATGGAAGAGCACGCCCTTAACGACAAGATAGAACTTGCCGGACTGTGCTGTACAGCTATCGACATGACCCGTTACAAGACGGAGGACC
>JAHFZE010000156.1 GCA_020854785.1 Methanomethylovorans sp. | reverse complement strand
TATAGCCGGAGGACCCCAGATGGACACAGAGAGGCAACTGCTTCAAATGGTATATGACTCCCTGCAGGCAGGAGGCAGTGGGGTTGCTATTGGGAGAAATGTATTCCAGTCAGAGGACCCTGTAAAACTTGTATCCCACATTTCCAAAATAGTTCATGAAGGAATGACAGTACAGGAAGTACTGGGCGAATAAGACCTTTTTCACTTTTACTTTTTACAATATAGTGATAGCCTTGAGTTAACACTCTTCTCCAGTGGAAATAAAGGGGTTTTGCCCAAATGCACAGTAATGAATTTAATAAGATGTGCATTAGAAAGAGAATTCGGATCAAAAGACATGTGTCATAAGAGGAGTAAAGCAAGGCCATTGATTTTTAAAAGACTCATTGAAATGATTGTTGGTGGTGGTACGATATGAAAATGCTTCTTTCGGCCTTGCTTAGTTCCTTGTATATATGGTCACGCATATAAGTGTTATGGCATTTTGTTCATATTTTATGAACACGCTTGAACAAGAGAAGTGATCCTGAAAACCTCGATAATGTTAAATCCAATGGGAATATCGATGTCCTATCATAGAATAACATTCATAGGATTAATAATCATTGTCGAGGATCATTATGGATAGATACGAACAGGTTATAGAACTGGCTAAACGCCGTGGATTCTTGTGGAACTCCTTCGAACTGTACGGAGGAACAGCCGGATTCTATGATTACGGACCTTTGGGGAGCACTTTAAAACGCAGCATAGAACAGATCTGGCGCGAAATATACGTCATCCAGGAAGGGTTCATGGAGATCGAATGCCCGACCATCGGAATTGAAGAAGTTTTTGTAGCATCAGGTCATGTTGGAGGATTCTCAGATCCCCTTTGCGAGTGTAAAGAGTGTGGAGAAGCTTTCAGAGCAGACCATCTGATAAAGCACATAATTGAAGAAGCAGATGGCCTCACAGATGAAGAGCTGGACAGGACCATTGAACAGAACAGCGTTAAATGTCCTGAATGCGGGGGAGATCTGGGAAATACCTACGAGTTCAATCTCATGTTCAAGACCCATATAGGCCCCGGAAATGGCAGGAAAGGGTACCTCAGACCTGAAACTGCTCAGGGGATGTTCGTGGATTTCCTGAGACTTGCACGATATTATCGCGATAAACTTCCCTTCGGTGCAACCCAGATAGGGAAATCATACCGCAACGAGATCTCACCAAGACAGGGAGTTATAAGACTTAGGGAGTTCACTCAGGCTGAAGCTGAGATCTTTATAGACCCAAAGGTAAAGACCCATCCCAACATACAAAGATTTGAAAATACGGCCCTTAACCTCTATTCTGATGCCGCACAGGACAAAGGCAAATCAGAGATAATGACCGTCAGGGAAGCTGTGGACAAAAGGATCATTGCACATGAGTTCCTTGCCTATCAGATAGCACTGGTAAACCATTTCCTGCAGCGTGTTGGCATATCACCGGAAAAATTGAGGTTCAGACAGCACAGGAAAGATGAGATGGCCCACTATGCCATTGACTGCTGGGATGCAGAGGTACTTACAGAAAGGTTCGGCTGGGTAGAAGTGGTGGGTATCGCTGACAGGACAGATTACGATCTTTCAGCCCATGCGAACATGAGCAAAACTGAGCTTTCCATCTACATTGAATATGAACAGCCGCGTATAATGGATAAGTTCGTGGTCAAACCCAATATGGGAAAAATGGGACCGATGTTCAAAGGTAAGGCAAAGGTTGTTGCTGAAGCCCTCAAAGCCCTTCCGCAGGAAGCCCTCGAAAAAGAAGAGATAAAGGTCTTAGCGGACGGAGAAGAATTTACAATATCCAGAGAGATGGTCGAGTTCTCTCAGGAAACCATCAAGGTCAGCGGAGAGAACATAGTCCCCCATGTAATAGAGCCTTCTTTCGGTATTGACAGGATACTCTATTCAGTGATGGAACATGCCTATGATGAAGAAATGGTTCCTGCCAAAGACACTACGGATGATACCGAAGATGAGGCAAGGATCGTGCTGCGGTTCAAAAAAGAAATATCTCCCGTGAAGGTGGCAGTGTTGCCTTTACTGACCAGGCAGGAACTCATAGAACCTTCAAAAGAGATCACTGCCAGACTCAGAGACAAAGGCCTTCTGGTCGCATATGACGATTCAGGGACCATTGGTCGCCGTTATAGGCGTAACGATGAGATAGGTACTCCCTATTGTGTCACTATCGACTACGACACACTGGAAGAAAATACAGTGACCATAAGGGAGAGGGATAGCATGCAGCAGGTAAGGGCTTCTGTTGACACGATCGATGATGTGCTTTATGAGATGGTCTACAAAGAAAGGAAGCTCGAAAGCTCAGGAAAGCCATTGTAATACTTTCACTGTGCTTGCACATATTTAAAAATATAGGGGTCGTATAGTGTTACACTCGACAAAAAGAATGTAACATGACAAACTACATCAAACACCCCCTTATACAATCAAATATTGTTGAGCAGAGGCTATACCAGCTTGACCTTGCAGGCCGGGCCCTTTCCTCACCCACGTTGATAGTATTGCCAACAGGTCTTGGGAAAACCATAGTATCTTTACTTGTCATTGCAGCCAGGATGGAAAAATTCGGGGGGAAAGCCCTCGTACTGTCCCCTACAAAGCCTCTTGTGGAGCAGCATGCTGCTTTTTTCAAAAAGGTAATGAACATATCTGAAGAGGATATCATTACTTTTACCGGAAGTGTTGCTCCCGAAAAAAGAGCAGAGCTCTGGAAGAACGGAAAACTGATCGTTTCCACACCCCAGGTCATTGAGAACGACATAATAACAAAACGCATCGTTCTTGATGACGTCTGTCACATAACTTTTGATGAAGCCCATAGAGCAGTGGGCAACTACGCTTACACATACATAGCAGAAAAGTATTTTGAAAATGCAAAGAACCCTCATTGCCTCGGAATAACCGCAAGTCCCGGAAGCACTGACGAGAAAATAAGCGAGGTATGTGAAGCCCTGCACATAAGGTCAGTTGCCGTGAAAACAGAATCTGATAGCGATGTTAGGCCATATATCCATAAGAAGGAGATAGAATGGATAAAGATCGATCTTCCGAAAGATATGGCTGAGACCAAAGGACTGCTCGAAAAGGTGATGGAGGAAAGGTTCACAAAACTCACAGAACTTGGATTCCCTGTACACAATCCTAAGTTCGTTACTAAGAAAGATCTGCTCGGCATGCAGAAAAAACTTCAGGAAGAGTTGAGAGGTCTCCCTGATCCATCGGTCTATGCAGCAATATCGATAGTTGCCGAAATAATGAAGGTAGGCCATGCCGTAGAGATAATTGAGACGCAGGGGATGGAATCCTTGCGCAAGTACATGGACAGGCTGGAACACGAAGCATATTCAAAAAGCGGTAGCAAGGCTTCAAAAAGACTGGCCGAGGATCTCTACATGCGCCAGGCCATTCACCGGATAAACGATACTGACATCGAACATCCAAAACTTGAGATGGTGAGGAACATCGTATCCACACAGATAGCAGAGAGACCGGAGTCAAGAGTAATAGTTTTCACGAACTACAGGGACACTGCAGATATGGTCACAGCTTCCCTGGAAGCAATGGAAGATATCCACCCTGTGCGATTTGTAGGACAAAGCTCGAAATACAAAGATAAAGGTCTTACTCAGAAACAACAGGTTCAGATCATCGAGGACTTCAAAAAAGGCGTATATAATGTACTGGTGGCAACTTCTGTGGCAGAGGAAGGATTGGACATACCCTCGACAGACCTTGTTGTCTTTTATGAACCGATCCCTTCCGAAATAAGG
>JAHFZE010000125.1 GCA_020854785.1 Methanomethylovorans sp. | reverse complement strand
GGCCATGATCTCAGACCGTACATTATCACTGATCCAGCCAATATCAACATAGTAATCAAGGGCGTCCATCAGGTTGTTCCTCCCAACTCTTTCCATAAGGAATTCTATCCAGTTGAGGAGCACAACAACGCTTGTGGGATCCTTACGTATGGCATCCAGCCTTACCAGGGAGTTCCTGTCTTTAGGTTTCTCCTGATCGGCTGGATCTAACTCTTCTGATGGTACATTCTCTGCATCTGCAGCTGAGGATGCCTGGCCTTTGAGTGTTTTAGCCCCATTTTTTTCTATATATTCAACTCTTAGAGAGATCTTGCTGATCGTTTCTGATAGCTCAAGGATGTTATTATCTACAATTGTGTTCTTTTCGCTTAGATCCTCCGTTCGCACAGAAAGATTATTGATGCTCTCGTGCATCATAGCCATTGCATCTGCAAAAGCGTCGAACTTTGTTTCCATATCCTGTATCTTTTCACTAACTGAGTCTACAGCCCCTGAAGAACTTATGCGCTGTGAGAAGGAATCCAAGTCGTTCTTCAGCATCACGAGCATATTACCTACTTCATTTATCCTTTTTTCAGTCTTATCGAATCTTTCTAATGTAGCCCTGCTACCGGCATCATCGCCTACAAAAGGGTTCACCTGATTAGAAACGATCTCGTATAAAGATAGCAATTCAAGGATGTTTTTATCCATCTTTGCCACTGTTTTACTAATTTCTTCATTTTCCTTCTGCAGCATTGAGAGGCTAACCTCTGCTTTTGCTATTTTGCCTTCTATCTCCTTGATTTTCTTATTATTAGATTCCAATGCTGCAGCATCAATAGATGGCTTTTCTGTAAGCGTTTGCATTCCAGGAGGGAAAACTCCATGGGGATTTGCCTGGCCAGGGTTTGGTCCGGAAGAAATTCCAGGAGGCATACCAAAGGGGGATGGACCTCCCGAAGAAGAAGAAGGTATGCCAGCCGAGAGATCAGGTACCAGGCCAAGACCTGGAGGTGCACTGGAAAAAGGATCGGAGTTGCCACTGAAAGGAGAATTTGTAGATTTGTTTCTTCCTCCTTTTTTCAGAAGAGAACTTATGTTCTTGATCGTATCGCCAAGTCCTGCCATCTTAGACCTTTGGGATTTGCGTGGGTTCCATGATACAACATTCAGACTACTGTAATGGTGATATGTATGTTTTCAATATTATATAATTATATTCCAAGTAAATACTTTTTCCATTGCTTCCAGACGGATCGGTTTAAATGCATTGATGCATTTAGTGATTTGATCCAGGTGACGAGAAAAAAGAATTTCGAAAAGCAGTTCTATTCTGATGAAGATGGTCTGCGCTTTGCAACACCATGGCCAGTGGCTGCATATAGGGCAAAAAGGCTCAAATGCTCCAGCCTGGCGGATATTAGTTGTGGCATAGGAGGACAAACAGTATATTTTGCAAGAGAATGTGAAAAGGTCTATGCCATTGAGATCGATCCCGCTAAAATTGAACTTGCCAGAAAGAACTGCAGGCTTTTTGGACTGAACAATGTACAGTTCATTTGTGGCGATGCTCTCTCAAAAGATGTCATAGAACAGATACCTGCAGTGGATGTTGTATTCTCAGACCCTGCAAGAGCTGCAGCAGAGGAGGAGCGCAACATAGATAATCTGACCCCACACATACCAGACGTACTGGCAGCGTATTCCGAAAAGACACAGAACTTTGCTTTTGAAGTACCTCCTCAGTTGCCCCCTGAAAGAATACCCTTTGACTGTGAACTGGAATACCTTTCCCTGAACGGGGAGCTTAATCGGTTGAACTTGTATTTTGGAGGTCTGAAAACTTGCAGCAGATCTGCACTTGTCTTGCCAGGGCCTATTAAAATGTGCGGGAAAAACAGGCAGTTTGAAAGTATCGAGATGGTCAATTCAAGAGAACCTGGAGAGTACCTGTATGAACCTGACCCAGCTGTAACAAAAGGGGAGTTACTTCCCGAACTTATAAAAGAGTTGAAGAATGGAGTAGAGATATTCCAAATAGACAACAAGCGTCTGATGCTGACCTCAAATACCGCTATGGTCCATCCCATGATAAAGAATTCCTATAGAATAGTATTCAATATTGAGTTCGTACCTGAAGCCATAAACAGAGAACTTAAAAAGCGGGGATATGGTAAAGTATTACTTAGGACCGAAGTAGATCCCGCTATGTATTGGGATGTTCGTAACAGGCTGGAAAGGAACCTAAAAGGGGAAAGGATGATCAATCTGTTTGCCAGAGGAAGAACAGCGTATATCTGCGAGAAGATATAATAGATCTTGCTTATTGCTTTTAGTGAACGGGAGAATGCTCTTGCCAGAATCCATACTTCTGGACCATTTCTTGTAATCCACCCTCTGATCATTCATCTTCGATCCAGCCAAAACGGCGCATGACCATCCGGATCCTGGCATTGACCTCACGTTTATCAAAAGGTTTGGCAATGTAATCATCAATACCTAATTCCATGCCGCGCACCTTGTCTTCTACGGCTGTCTTTGCAGAGATCATTATCACCGGGATATTAGCAGACGTTGTGCTTTGCTTTAAATGTTCAACAACTTCATATCCGTCCATATCAGGCATCATAATATCAAGGAGGATCAGATCAGGACGCTCTCTCAATGTGGCTTCGATGGCTTGCTGTCCATTATATGCCACTACAAAATCATAGGGCTGATTAGAAAGTGACAGTTGCAGAAGATCAGGAATGTCCGGTTCATCGTCCACAATGAGGATCTTCAGACGACCTCTTTTTAACTTCTTCTGTATGTATTCAAAGGACAATTTCCCATCTTCAACATGGAACCTTGCATCCAGAGTTTTCATCCCGATCTCTGCATGGATCTCACCTATGCCCGTAAGCTCCACGATTATCTCAAAGAAAGACTTAATAAGAGCTTCTGATTCAGCTTTGAGAGTATCCTTGCCCAGAATAGCAACAATAGAACCGTTCTTTTCAGAAACTTTTGTGCGGATGAAATTAATGAAACTTTCCACGACCTGCATATTATCAGTGCCTAACACTGTCATGCTATCGATAACTAAAAGAGATCCTGGGAACTTATCAAAGAGTTGTACCACATGAGAAGCTATCTTAGTGTGGTCAGAGGGCGAAGAGAAATAGAGAACACCATCATGTGGCTCTTTCCCCGCAGGGAGCAGATCAATGAACATAATACGTGCAGGATCTATCTCATATTTGTATTCCTGGAACATCCCTATTACTTTATTCCAGGGAGTTTTCAGGCAAAGCCAGACAACTTTTTGTTGAGGATCACTTTGCAACAGATCAGACACATAAAAATAAACGATACGTCCTACAGGAACATCTACAGGAGCCAGGAAAAGAACGGTTTTTGACCTGAGACCTTCTCTTAAAGCATAAACTATGTCATATGTTTCGTCCGTATTCATCATATTGACCTTGCATAATAAGTTAGCAATTATTTGTTTTGTTATCATATTAAACTTTGGTAGTCTACCCTGTCACGCAATATAAAAATAGCATTAAAAATATAAACTATGAATATAATATGAAATATACTTTCCAGTGAAAGCTGGGATTTCGGGCAAAACAATATCTAAGATATGATCAGTGATCCCTTGTGTATCCTGATCCCACAAGTAGTGAATTGCGTATCATAAATGTTCGGCAAGAATTGTAGGTTGGCATCTTCCGAATTATGGCAACATATATGGAAAAAAAGCTTCTTCATACTGGCTGGTATCGCATTTTTAATGGAGA
This sequence comes from Methanomethylovorans sp., assembly GCA_020854785.1. Taxonomy (GTDB): domain Archaea; phylum Halobacteriota; class Methanosarcinia; order Methanosarcinales; family Methanosarcinaceae; genus Methanomethylovorans. Next base: position 8,491 of record JAHFZE010000125.1, on the reverse strand, counting down.
TCCTTATTGCTGTATCTTATTGCACCCCAGAGTATCCTATTGGAATACAAACCAAAGAGTACTTAGCGTATACTAGTCCCTGGATAATTGCTCTTTTATTGGTGGCATACGTCATGATCATATTCTCCCTTCGACAGATAAAAGTGTTCAAAAAAGGACTTGAAGAACTAAGTAAAGGAAACTTCAATTACATACTTGATGTCGAACAGTACAGTGAAGAAAGGGAACTTTCCACAGATTACGTTCAAATTGGAAATTATATGAAAAAACTCGCCCAGGAAATAGAAGAAACATCCCGAAAAGTATTGGAGATGCGAAACTACTTGGACGTGATCACAATTGCAAGCCATGATGCGATATTTATTACTGATGAAACGGGAAAGATAGAATTTGGAAATGAAAGTTTTCTGGACCTTTCTGGGTTTATGGAAGATGAGATAATTGGAAGACATTTGAACACTCTCTTTTTCCCATATAATGAATGTTTAGACAAATTAAGCCAAAGTTTTACACAAAATTGTGACAATGAGCATATAGATATCGACCTGATATTGAAAAACAAAACAAAGAAGCACGTTTCAGTAAGATATGGATATGTGGAACTTAATTCAAAGAAAAAGCTCGTGTATTTGATCAAGGACATTTCAGATATCCAAAGGGTCAATGAGATGAAGAACAGCATCTTCTCTAATATATCACACGAACTGCGCACACCTTTGACGATAGTTAAGGGTTTTATCGAAATAGCATCAGAAGAGGAGAACAGAGAAAAACGGAACAAATACCTCCAGAGATCCCTGGAAGCCCTTAAACGACAGGAATGGATGATAGAAGACCTTTTAGAAGTTGCTATGAATGAAGAGGATATTAGATCGATCGTGTATGATTGTGTACATTTATACGACGTTGTCGAAAAAGCCATTCAAAAAGTATTTCCAAAAGCTCTGGAAGCTCGCATCGATATAAAGAATGCGGTCAAAAGAGGGATGTGTGTAAAAGCTGATCCTGACAAACTTTGTTATGCTCTGACCAAGCTTCTGGACAATGCTGTAAAATTCAATAATCCCGGAGAAGATGTGATCATAGAAGCAGCATCCTCAGAAGAGCTCATCACCGTGAAGGTAGTGGATAGAGGTATAGGAATACCTCCTGAAGACCTGGATAGAATATTCGATCACTTCTACCAGAGAGACTCCAGCAACAAGAGAAGGTACGGTGGAAATGGTCTTGGACTTCCGATCGCCAAACGTATCATTGAACACCATGGAGGAAAGATGTGGGTTGAGAGCGAGAAGAACAAAGGAAGCACTTTTTTCTTTACCTTAAATGGGTTTTCCAGAAGAACCTTGTAATGTTACCATATATATGAGCTCTTGTAAAAAAAGGTGATAGAAGAACTCTACCACCTTGTAAGAACTTCAATGTTCACGCGCTTAAAGAAGCCTTGACCATAGAGATGCCTTTTTCCATGGCCTCTGTAGATCTTGATGGGTCAACCCCGCCACCACGGGCCATGTCCGGTCGCCCTCCGCCACCGCCTCCTACTATCCGAGACATTTCACGTACGACCTTTCCTGCATCTGCCCCCTTAACAATAGCTTTTTTACCTGCAGCAGCAACGATCTTTACACCCTCGAGATCACTGATAAGGAGAGCCATAACATCATCTTCCTGAGTTAGCTCCCCGGCGATCTTGACGAGTTCATCGGTATCGGCATGATCCACATTCTGTGCAATTAATCGCACACCTCCCAGATCGAGGGCCTGACTGAGCATCCTTACCACACGCAGCTGGGCCATCTCTTCTTTGAGTCTTACATTCTCTTTTTTGAACTCTTTCCATTCATTGAAAAAGCGGTCGATGGTCACAGGAAGCTGCTCTGGAAGCACCCTTAATGCCTCAGAGGCAGTGTTCAGATAGTAATCTGCTTCCTGTATGGCCCTGACAGCTGCCATGCCGGCGGCATACTCGATACGCTCTACACCGTCCTGGATGCGTTCTGTCTTGAGGATCTTTATGGGTCCTACGAGACCTGTGCTACTACAATGGGTCCCGGCACATGCTTCGATATCATCTGCTACTTTTAGCACACGGATCATATTCCCTTTGGGAACACCACCCTGATAAAGGCCAAAACCATATTTCTGTTCAGCCTGATTTCGTTCCATCCATTCTGCAGTGACCCTCTGGTTCTCCATTACTGTCCGATTGGCCAAAAGCTCGATCTGATTGAGCTGCTCCTTTGTTATACGTTTGTAATGAGTGATATCCAGGCGAGCCCTGGTTTCCGTCTTCTGAGCGCCTGCCTGCCATATATGATCACCAAGCACCTTCCTTGCAGCGTCATTTACAATATGGGTAGCTGTATGATGGGATGCATGTGCCATGCGACGGTCCTTATTTACCCTGCCTGTTACAATATCACCCTTGCGTAAATGCAGTTCTTTGTCCATAGCATCTATACGATGCACTATCACTCCTTTTACCACCTGTACATCCACAACGTTCAGCAGCACATCGTCAATAGCAAAGGTACCATGGTCTGCAGGCTGCCCACCCCCCTCCGGGTAGAAAAGAGTGCTGTCACAGACGATGTAATTATCGAACAGATCAAGTACAACAGCCTCGAACTCCATCCTGTTAGGCTCGTCATAGAACAATTTCCTGGTAGGCGGCAGGCGGGATACGCGGTCTGCATAAGGGAAGACCTTTTCTTCTTTTTCCTCTGCTTTGCTGTGCCGTCCTGCGACCAGGGAATAGAAATTATCCGGGAGGTCTACTTTAACTCCCTCTTCAGCGGCAACATCTTTTGAGATCTCAGGGGGGATGCCATGAGTATCATACATCTCGATGATCTTCTCAAGAGGCATTTTTTCCCCAGTCTGCTTGTAATGCTTGGCAGATTTACTGATCATTCTCCTGCCACGTTCCAGTGTTTCCTGGAACTTTATCTCCTCGTGGTGAAGAATATCTTCTATAACTTCGAACCTTTCTGCGAACTCGGGATACTCCGGCAGGTTCTTGATATGCATTTGTACTATCCCACTGAGAGGAATGGATATATCCAGATCCTTCATCATGCGCAATGTCCTTCTAAGCACCAGCCTCGCCAGATAACCGGCCTTTACGTTGGAGGGGATTATACCATCGCCAAGCATAAAAGTAAGGCATCTGGTGTGGTCAGTGATAGCATATACGGTTTCCACAGGTTCCATTATTGCTGCAAGCTTTTCAGCCGTCGTCCCTATACTGGAAGCCACTTGCCTGCGCAGTTCCATAAGGTTTGCCTTTTCACTCACATCCATGAGCCCTGCAAGCCTTGCATTCTGGGCAAGGATGTTCGCATATTCGGGATCCGCAAGCTCATGTTCAATACCAGCGAGATCCATAAGCTCTTTGACGATATTTGGGAATATCGCATCGTAAATAGTAGGAGAGCCTTTAGAAGCCCATACAAAACGCTCGAGACCATAACCCGTGTCTACAATATAATTGTCCATCTTGCGGTACATCTCACCTTTTATTTCGATGGGTCCGTCCTTTACCTGTTCCAGGTCCATGAACACAAGGGTGGCAACTTCCAGGCCCCCAACCAGAGTTTCAACGCATGGCCCGGCATTTCCACCTCCTGCCCATGGCTCTTCCTTATATGTGACGGCCATTGGGTCCACACCCAGGGAATTCAACAGTTCATCACAGAGTCCCACCGTTCTGTCCTTCCAATATATTTCAGCATCCTGTTTGTTGAATGCATGATGAGCCATCATCTCAAAGGTTGTAAGATGGCGGCCACTCCTGCCTACAGCATCCAGATCAGAAAGCCTGATGCATGGCTGGGATATCGTAAGAGGATTATATGGAGGAGCAACCTCACCGGATGTAACGAATGGCTGAAAATCAGCGATAGATGCTATAGTAAGGTATATATCATCTCTCCAGCGGGCCACTACAGGATATCTGGTCATCCTGGTATGATCCCTTTCCTCGAAGAACTTGAGGTAATATTCCCTCATTTCTGCAAGATCGAAACTCTTTTTGAACACAGGATCGCCTATGAAAGAATAGGGGTCACAGGGTGCATCACCACATGTCACCCTTTCAAGGTCCCGGGTCCAGAAGAACTTGCCACATTTAGGACAATGTTTCCTCACAAAACCGTTATCCTTGAAAAAATCAAGCTGATATTCATCTTCAAGCATAATAATACCATCTGATAATTGAAATGCGTTTTTACCATATCACCTATCTTTCAAGGCTTAAAAACATTTCTTATGGAACGTCCATAACTATGTATTAAAAGTATATTAAAAACAAATATATCTTGCTAAAAATGCAGTACATAAGACTGCTTCTGAACATATTAAGTATAATTATGAACATGAAATGCAAAATAATGCCATCATATTTAAGTGTGTGAACATGAGTATGTCAGTGTAGTGATGGCCGATGGAAGCAAAGAGATACATGTCACTGGTTTTTAGAGGAATAGTTGAAGAATATGACAATGCCGGCGTAAGACCCTCCGTATTTATGGATGGCGACGGAAGTTTACATATTTACCTATGTGACTGCATAATTCCAGATGAAGAAGAGAATTATGGTTCTGAAGTGGACTTTTCCTATCAGGTCAATGGTGGACAGTTCGTCGAAACCGTTTGCACACCAAAGAACATAGAACCCATGAGAACCAAGACTGTAATGGAAGAAGATTGGTCTGAATAATTTTTAGTTTAAAAAGATTCAGAATAGATTGCATTGTCAAATGGGATTTATATGCTACTATAAGTGCCTTTTGATCTCAGATGTGAAAAAATGGATTACAGAAAATTCAGTCGTGTCCTTAAGAACGCCAAACAGGTTTATCGAGAGGACTATGTAAAAAAACTGTTCAAATCTGCACATTATGATATTGGCCTTTTTGAGGAACAACTGCGAGATTTTAATAACAGCCTTACATATGGGGAGAACAGGAAAGCTAAAGAATACATGGACCGGACCATTATCGCCCAAGTGCTTGATGATGCCTCACTGTTACTGGAAATAATAAGTAATAATCCTAAGATCCCCACTGAACAAAACCAGGAAATAGAAGCTATCATCGGCAGACTGGAAGAAATGCGCGATGAGATAGAAGTACTTGAAGAAGTAAAGATGATGGCCCAGATGCAGGATAAGGAAGAGAACCAAGAACCTGAAAGAGGCCATAGAAGAATGTATGCAAACGTGTGAAACAAATACATCTGCTAACCTTCATATACATCTAATTTTTTATACAAGTTTCATGGATTAATTTTAAGGCAAGGTCTGACAAAGATGAAACCATGCCAAAGATATTGCTTACAAATGATGATGGCGTCTACTCAGCAGGTATCCGGGCAGCGTACCAGAGCGTGCAGGATATAGGCGAAGTAATAGTCTGCGCTCCTTCCATGCAGCAGAGTGGTGTTGGACGGTCAATATCTATTTTTGAACCTTTAAGGATAAACCAGGCGAAGATCAATGATATGAACGTGTATGCTGTCGGTGGTACCCCAACAGACGCAGTGATACTTGGAATATTCGCTGTAATGAAAGAGATGCCTGATCTTATTTTATCCGGGTTCAATATAGGAGAGAACATCAGTACTGATACTATCACGACATCAGGGACTATAGGAGCTGCACTGGAGGGAGCTAGTTACGGGATTCCTGCCATTGCTGCTTCCATACAGGCAAAGGAAGAAAAGGATAAGTTCGATGATAACTGGGAATATGACCATGATTTTGATGTTGCGGTAAAGGTCTTGAACAGGATAGCAAAAAATGTGATTAGGTTCGGACTGCCTGAGCATGTAGACCTGTTAAATGTAAATATACCCCACCTGGTAGAAGAGGATACTGAAATAGAGATCACAAGGCTTGCCCGGAAAGTGTTCAGAACGGCAGTGGAAGAGAGACACGATCCTAGAGGGAAACCCTATTATTGGATAGCAGGAGACTTGATACTCGAAGAAGAAGAGGGGACAGATGTACATGCCATTTCACAAAAAGGGCATATTTCGGTCACACCCATATCCCTGGATTCCACTTCCCCCATTGATTTTTCAGAAATAGAACATCTGCTGTAAGCAGTGTCATTTTTTAATTTTTATCACGACCTCGTTGTAATCGTCTTCCACGCCCTTCAATGTATCAACTGCTCCAATTAAGGTACCTGCAAGGATCTTCTGCACAAAGGCATTTATCTCGATATCCTTTTCATCAACTGTTAACTTTACTTCCATGATCACATCTCCTTTCGTTTCCTGTAAAATGGAACCCTTCTGCTTACAGCAAGCCTGAAAAGCTCAGGCATTTCCTCCACGGAGGCATGAGAAACATCGACCAGATCATCGTTTACAAGCAAACAGGGTCGAAGTTTTCCATCTGCCGTTACACGCAGCCTGTTGCAATTGGCACAGAACTCGGTATTATCTACAGGTTTGACGAATTCAACCTCAGCGCCATCTATGAGATATTTTTTCCTGTGATGTAGTTCTCTGACCTGGACACAACCTGCCTTCAGCTCAAGTTCCTTTTCTACCTCATCCACATCTACATGATAACAAGCGACCTCTCCGAAATCCATGAGCTGGATAAGCTGAAGTATCACATCCCCATGGAACTGCTTTACAAAGGAAAGCATGTCCTCTACCTCCGATCCATTGACACCTTTAAGCAGGACCATGTTCAGTTTCACCGGGGTGAGGCCTGAATCAACTGCGGCATGGATGCCTTCTATAACCTTTCCGAATATACCATCCTTACACTTGGTTATATGCTTATAGTTTCCTTCATCCAACGAATCAAGGCTTATATTCACTCTGTTGAGACCTGCATCTTTTAGAGAGCCTGCACGTTCCCGAAGCAGCACACCATTGGTCGTCAGGGATACATCCTTAAGAGGAGGCAACGCAAGAAGTATTTCTTCCAGATCTTTACGCAACAGTGGTTCTCCACCAGATATCTTGAGCCTGTTGATACCAAAGCCCGCTGCAACATGTACTATATTAGATATGGTTCCAACTGACATCTCGCCTGAGGCACCTGTACTACCCTCGTTGTGACAATAGATGCAATTTAGATTACAGCGATCGGTAATAGACATCCTCAGACTCTTTATGGTACGGCCATAATCATCCTTAAGGAATTCCTTGCTGTGTGAAAGGTTCATAATTACAGATATCCCTTTTTAGAAGTCATTGAGCGGTTTAATCGGACATAATGATATATATACGTTACACACACAGTAAAACGCATGACAAAAGCGGTACTGATAGCGGGAACGAACAGCGGTGTCGGAAAGACTACAGCCTCCATGGGGCTAATGGCTGCATTGGTCAAAAGAAAAATGCAGGTCCAGCCCTATAAGGTCGGTCCGGATTACATCGACCCTTCATACCACACTGCTATCTGCAAAAGAGCATCCCGCAACCTCGATACTTTCATGATGGAAGTGGAAGGTGTGAAGAGAGAGGTTGCCTGTACTTCGGATGACGCTGATATCTCGGTCATCGAAGGTGTGATGGGACTCTTTGACGGAATGGATTCCAGTGAGGTTGCAAGTTCTGCACATGTGGCAAAATCCCTTGATGTGCCTGTGATCCTGGTAGTCAATGTACATGGAATGTCCCGTAGTGCCGCAGCTATTGTAAAAGGCTATTCAGAGTTTGATCAGGGCGTGGAGGTCGCGGGTGTGATCCTTAACAAGGTAGGAAGCCCAAGGCATGCAAAAATGATCCGCGATTGTATCCCGGATATACCCATAGTTGGTAGTCTGCCTCGCAATAAGGATATAAGCGTACCTTCACGACACCTGGGATTACATATGGCCTTTGAATGTGAGTTCGATGCCAGTGAACTTGCAGGTTTCATAGAAGAGAATGTTGATCTGGATGCTATCATAGGACTAGCAAGGGAACCTAATACGGATGTCTGCGAGGAAAAAGAGATACAAGGAACAGATGTGAAAATAGGAGTGGCGATGGATAAAGCATTCTGCTTCTATTATGCTGACATGTTCGATGAATTCAGAAGAAATGGTGCGGAGGTAATATTCTTCAGTCCCATGGCCGGGGAATTACCCGATGTTGACGGCATGTACTTTGGAGGGGGCTATCCTGAACTATACCCATGTGAGCTTGAAGCTTCTATCACTACAAGATCTTTAAAGGACCTATCTGCAGATGGAATGCCCATATATGGGGAATGCGGAGGATTACAGTATCTTTCCACCTCTTATGAGATCGATGATGTGACATACAGGATGGCCGACCTTTTCCCGGCACGTACCGTGCTCACCAAGAAACTTCAGGCATTGGGATATACGGAAGGCTATGCCCACGGACCTTTCATAAAAGGACATGTAAAAGGACATGAGTTCCATTATTCCACCACGTATTGTGATAATGACGCCAGGCTTACGTTCGAAATGAAACGCGGCAAAGGAATTAAAGATGGATGGGATGGCAT
>JAHFZE010000287.1 GCA_020854785.1 Methanomethylovorans sp. | reverse complement strand
TTGACAACTCCGTGGGTCTGGACCTTTGTCTTAAGACCAAGTTCACTTGTTGGGGATGCCTGGCCTTTGGTAAGACCGTATATCTGGTTATCGTTCACAATAGCAGTGATGTCCGGATTGCGCCTGATGGCATGTATTATATGGTTGCCTCCCTCTCCATAGGCATCTCCATCACCGCCTACTGTCAGGACCGTCAATTCATGGTTAGCTAATTTTGCCCCCGTAGCAGGAGGCAGGGTTCTTCCATGCAGTCCATTGAAGGTATTACATTTCAGATAATGAGGGAGTTTACCTGCCTGTCCTATACCAGACACGATAAGAACTTCATGTGGTGCCTTGTTCAGCTTGGCCAGCGCTTTCTTAATAGCTTTAAGTATCCCAAAGTTGCCACAGCCGGGACACCATTCGGTCTCAATGTCAGGATAATCTTCCATTGTAACCATCAGATCACCTTCTTTTCCTGCAATGCACGTATTATATATCCAGGAGTGAAAGGCATACCATCATACCTTAATAGGTTCATATCGACAGATATGTCGGCTTCGGTTTTCAATAGTTTTGCGAACTGCCCCGTCGCATTACTCTCAGCACATACAGTTGTGCCCCTCTTCAGCAGTATATTCCTTATCTTTTCCCTGTTCATGGGAAATATGTGTGTGAATTGTACCAGGTTCAGATTTTGTCCCTCCTCATTAAGCAGTTCCACGGCTTCTGCAAGAGGACCATAAGATGATCCCCAACCGATAAGAGTGACATCTGCTTCAAGAGGTCCATAAACCTCAGGACCTTCCATTTCCTTGGTAAGCCCATTAAGTTTCCTCATTCTCTTTTCCATCATGAATATACGATTATCTGCTGTCTGCTCAATATGTCCATCTTCGTTGTGTTCATCACTATCAGCAACCACAAGGTGCTTGCTCTGACCAGGCAGGGCACGGGGTGAAATGCCATGAGGCGTGATGCTGTAACGCTTGTATATGTCCATGGTTCCCAGTTCATCGTCTGATAACAGATGTCTATCGATGGTGATCTTTGAAGTGTCGAACCGATCACATGTGAACTGTGCATCTGCCAAGTATTGGTCACTCATTATGAACACAGGTATCTGATATTTGTCAGCCAGGTCAAAAGCCTTGAGGGTCAGGTAAAATGCATCATCAGGTGTCTTTGGTGCAAGTATGCACCGGGGGAATTCTCCCTGAGATGCATGCAATGCGAACAACAGGTCTCCCTGTTCGGTCATTGTAGGAAGTCCGGTAGCAGGTCCAGGACGCTGTCCAAGGAATATTACGGCAGGTGTTTCTGTCATGCCTGCCAATCCTAAGGCCTCAGCCATAAGGCTAAATCCACCTCCTGATGTGGTGGTCATAGCTCTGGCACCTGTAAAGGAGGCTCCCAATACCATGTTAAGAGCACTGATCTCATCTTCTGCCTGTTCAACTATCACATTGAACCTGTCTGCATGTGCAGCCACGAAATTCATAACTCCGGTGGAAGGGGTCATTGGATAGGAGGCAAGGAACTGCACGCCTGCTGCAAGTGCGCCAAGCCCAACCGCATCATTCCCATCTATCAGCATTTTTCCTGAGGTCACACCGGCTTTTTCTAAAGAGTATTTACATTTCCCTATGTAGTTCTCCTGTGCATATTGGTAACCAGCTCTTGCAGCATTTATGTTGTTACGTATTATGTCTTCTCCTTTTTTAGCAAAAGTATTCTTTAGCACATCTTCCAGAAATTCCAGGTCACAGCAAAGCAGACCCAGGACAGCACCCGTGGCCACAGTGCTGGCATATAACTTGCTGCCACCTATCTCTTTTGCTATCTTCTGGAACGGCACATCGAATAGTTGTTTATCATGGCTGGAGATCCTTACTTCTTCTCCATCCAGGAGTACCACACCATCATTCAGTTCTTTCATGTGTTTGTCAACAGATGTCTTATCCAGAGCGATCAGCATGTCCAGTCTGTCTGAAATGGCCCTTACCGGTCTGTCACTCACCCTTACCTGGAAATAGTTATTTCCACCTCTTACTCGTGATAAGTAATATTGTGTTGAGAAAACGTGCAGTCCGTTCTTTTGGAATGTCTTTGCCAGTACAAGTCCTATTGTTTGAATACCCTGTCCAGCTTCTCCCCCTATCCTTATGCTTATATCGTGTTCCATTTTCCTTCCCCCTTTAAGCAAGTTTAGCGACCTCTCAAAGTTGTGTCCATATAGAACCAAGATACAGGTCCAAGATCAGTATATCGATTTATTGCAAATACTATTGAAGATCTCCACTTATAATATTTGCCCATAGTTTTGATCAGTGTAATGCTTCGATGTTTTTTAGTATTTTGAGAAGGAACGGCCATCTATATATATCTTTAATTATAATATGTCACATATAATTAACTTTAAATATGGAACCAGTGATAGAATGGAACGCGTCCCCACAGGCATAGAAAATCTTGATAAAAAAATAGGTGGAGGCTACCCACAAGGCAAAGGGATACTTTTGACAGGTGTTCCGGGTACCGGTAAGACTATATTTGGTCTTCATCTGTTGTACCAATCGTGTTCTGATGGTAAGAAGTGTGTGCTTATAGCAACTGAAGAATCTCCCGAGGACTTGCTGGAGCAAGCGGGGATGCTTGGATTAAAACTGGAGCCTTTTATTGAAAAAGGTCTACTTAGCATCAAGCAGGTCCTGGAAATAAGGGCAGGAGCAGTGGCCAGGGCAGCTCATATTGTGGACGGGTTCAATAACACTGAGATCGATCTTATTGAAGAATGCGAGCTCGACAGATCCTTCAGACATGACAAGGTGGGTTTCAATATTGGTGAGATGGACCTTGTCGATGTGGTGAAATTAATTCCGGATGGTACCAACGTAGTGGTGGTGGATAATCTGGGGGTGCTTGCTTTTGGTCTGGACATCAAGCAGTTCAGGGATAAGTTCGACACTCTGAATCGCGTACTATCTGCTAAACAGATCACTGTGGCATATGTTATGGATGATGCTGCATACCAGTTAACTCATCAGATAGCTGATTATTCGACCCATGGGGCCATTAAGCTGTTCGTGAAGGAAAACCCATATACAGGAAAAATGGAGCGTTTCCTTAGTATCCCGAAGATGCGCAGTACATCTATATCGCTGGATTTTATCTTGTTTGATATCACTGCTTCAGGGATCCAGCTCAAAGGTTCCAAAGGCAAGCTTGTAGATATGGCTTAAAGTGTATCGGATGAGTTGGAGCATCTTATCCTTTATAGTGTAGCATTGCCATTGTAGGGAGTTCTCATCTTCATCCATGGTACAAACAGATCAGCATTGCAATAGAACATAAATAAACAACAACAGGATATATTGATATGGAGTGAATAGTATGCCAGATGACACAAGAAGATCTAAAGTCCTAATAGTAGATGATGAGCCCATGAACGTGGAACTTCTGCAGGCATATTTAAGCTCTGAATACGTGACAGTTTCAGCATATAATGGCAAAGAGGCACTTGAAAAGATCAATGGAGAGAAGCCGGACATCTTGCTTCTTGATATAATGATGCCGGAAATGAACGGCTATGATGTTTGTAAACTTATTAAGTCAGCTGAAGACACTAAGTTCTTGCCGGTAGTTATGGTCACAGCTCTTTCCAACAAAGAAGACCGGATAAGGGGCGTAGAGGCTGGAGCAGATGACTTTCTGATAAAACCAGTGGATAAAGTGGAACTGACTGCAAGGATCAGGTCGCTTCTTAGAATTAAACACCTGCACAGCAGTTTACAGCAGGAAAAGGACAAACTAGAGATGCAGAACCGTGTACGTTCGATGCTTACACGGATAATACCTACAATTTTTAAAATCATTCCCTTGGAACAGAAGAACATGATCGTTCATCAGATGACTAATATGGTCGTAGAGTCGATGCTAGAGAGTTTAATGGGATATGAAGATATAAATAGCAAAGATAATCCTCTCGGAGAGGCTTGCTGCATGCTGATGAACCAGCTTGGAGGTAGCTTCGAATCCAAGCCTAATGCAGAAGACAACAACTCCTTTTGCTTAAAGGGAAGCAGTTGTCCATGGGGTGCTCAGGAAGCACAGCTGAATCCCATTCTATGTAATCTTACAAGGGGTGCTTTTGCAAGATTAGCTGAAAGAATAGATTATGATATGGACATAGAAGTGCTTTCAACCATTGGTAACGGCGATGAGCAATGCATCTTCAGGTTCAGCAAGCAAGGCTGATCTTCAATATGCAAAAAATGAATGATCTTTACCTGCTTCAGAGCAGGTCAAGTATCCTTATAGCAAGATGTGCTGCATTTGCACCATTGTCAATGCCCACACTTGCCACCGGCACCCCAGGAGGCATCTGAGCAATAGATAATAACGCATCAAGTCCCATCATCTTTGCGCTCACTGGCACTCCTATCACAGGCTTTTTTGTTTTTGATGCAATTACTCCAGGTAATGCAGCAGAGAGACCTGCAATTGCAATAAACACCTTTGCATTGCTCCCTGCAATGTATTCATCAAGTGTATCCGGGTTGCGGTGTGCTGAGATCACCTGTATGTCATAATCGTACTTGCTCTCATCCAGTACTCCGGTTACACGATTGGCTATAGCCCGGTCTGATTCAGACCCCATTAGGACTGCTATGTCTGTCATTGTTATATCCTCACTTAGGGGAATTTACCCTTTCCACTAAGTTCCTGCTGGTGTTCTATGCTCATTTCAATGAGTATCTTAAATATCGATCTCACAGGATTTGTATCAAGATTGAATTCTATAGCATTATCTACTGCCCTCTCAAGGACAACTTTGTTCTGGGTCTCGTCATTGATCGGCAGACCTGACCTTCTCTTTGATTCGAGTACTTTTTCCGCAAGTTCTGTGCGCTTCTTTATTAGATCAACGATCTCTCTGTCTATCCGTTGTATCTCAGCACGTGCTTCTTCCAGTGAACTCATTATAACTCCCCGCGAGCGAGTTTTTCTGCTCCTTTATTGTAGATCTTAGTACTTATCAGGCTTCCGCTTATTCCCAGTTGTGACCAGCTCTCCTTTAATACTGGACCGGATACTGGATCCACAAGTGCGACATAGGAAGGCCCCGTGCCTGAAAGGGTAACTCCTTTTACTCCGGCTTCCAGAGCAAGCATCATTGGCTCCGTATCAAAACCCAGAGCACTACAATAAAGAAATCCATTTAAGGTCATTGCTTCTTCATATTTCCCTTCCAGGGCCAATCTGTAGGCCATATCTACCCAGGAAGCTATCGCTCTGGAACGAGATACGTTTGTGTTCGAACTGAAGGTTTTTCTTTCAGGTACGAATATGACCACATCATTTTCCTTCTCTTCCCTGCGCTCCAGTTCTTTAAATTTGTTATCCGTAACTACTATTCCACCAAAAAAAGAAGCACATGCATCATCGAATGCACCCGTGATACTAACGCCAACATCCAAAGCAGCTTCAACTCCCAGTTTTACGATTTCTAGAGGCTTCATTTGTTCCCCCAGGGCATCCAGTGTGGCAAGGGCGGTGGCATTAGCAGCTGCGCTGCTGCTCTTTAATCCGCTGGCAAGAGGAATTTCACTTCTTGTCTTTACTGACCCCTGCATCTGGACATCTAAATATTGCAGGACCAATTCCACAGTTCTTTCTATAAGCCGTGTATCTGCAGCTGGCTGACCTTGTATAATGCCTGATATCTTTCCTTTGCCTTTTTTTAGCTGCACATCCGCAAACGTCTTAATGTCCACTGCAAAAGCCGCACCTTTCCAGGTGGCTATAGCATTCACTATTGTACCAGCTCCATGAGCAAATGCATGTCCTGTATAAGTCATAACACTCCATTTTTTGTACGATCTTTTTCCTGTAATTATATTCTATCTGGGGGTTAGTGTACATGATCATATTTAAAACATGGTCAGAACAATGGACAGACCTTGTAACCTTTGAACAAATTGCTTGTTACCGCTTGCAAATATAGAACGATAATTTTATAACAGATACATGTCACTATAATATCGACCTCAGGTAGTATAATATATGTAAAGAACCGGAGTTATCTTATCTATTACACTACCGTTGGCATCAACAGGCAGAATATGCCTCCGCAGACAGGATGCAATCTGTACTGATATTCAGCCAGATATATTTCAGGCATGTTGCCAGAACAGCCTTAGATTACTATAATGGCTTGTCAGCTTCAGAACAGGAACGTTTGTAACAGATGCCTTCCGAGGAAGGATTCTTATTGCATTGGACACTCGATTTACAATGCATACTATAGGCAGGATTACGGAGTAGATCAGATGAATGAAGTAATGTTTGGAACAAAGGACGACAAGCAACTTATATATCTTCCTCAGAAGTGCATAGGATGTGGAACTTGCGTCATGGCATGTCCGAAAGGGATCATTACCATAGGTTCCGTGGGGGCGGTTGCCAGAGGCCTTATTGACAAGGACTATCTGGAGAACGATCCTTCAGGATGTATTATGTGTGGTATATGTGCCAAGACCTGTCCCACAGGTGCATTGGAAATGCGTCAGGGTGGCAAATCCATCAATGACAACACATATCTAAGCTTTGTGCTTGAGCCAACAACAGTTAATGAGAAATGTGTACACTGTGGATTATGCGAGCAGATATGCCCGCAGGGGTGTATAGAGGTCAGGCAGTGGCTGGCATCTGATGGCAGTGCGAAGGTCGATGGTGAGACAAATATAGATAACTCATGCTGTGTACATTGCGGATGGTGTGCTTCCGTGTGTCCCGCCGATGCGATCACTGTACAGAAGCCGTTTGCTGGAACATGGGTAAGGGATGAGGCAACCTGTACAGCTTGCCGTTCATGTGTTGACACTTGTCCATGCAATGCTCTTTTCAACCCAGAGTGGGAAGCAGGGGAGAGGGTGGATAAGGTGGCCCAGCGTGCAGACGTATGTATCTATTGCGGAGCCTGTGAAATGGCCTGTCCCGTGGATGCTATTACTGTAACCAAGACCCAGATAATCCCCGCAGTGGACAAGAAAGCCATCATCGAGAAAAAGCTGCTTAATGTCAAGGCACCGAGGCCCACTCTTACTTCTGTGCTAATGACCGATGAAGAAGCCTGTCTTGGATGTGGTAACTGTGTTATCATGTGCCCGGTCAATGCTCAAGATAATAAGAACCTTGCATCAGGCTATCTCAATGAAGTGGAAAACAAGAAGATCCTTGAGGTAAGGAATGGTACTGTCAAGGTCGTCAATCAGGGTGTCTGTGGCTCAGATGGTGCATGTGTGATGATCTGTCCCGTGAATGCCATCTGGTTAGAGAGAAGGGAGTGTTAGATATGGCTGGAACGATTGCAATAAAGAATGGTTATGTGTTCGATCCCCTCAATGAGGTCAAAGGGGAAAGAATGGATGTTTTCATCAGAGACGGAAAGGTCGTAAGAGAGCTTTCTGCATCTGAGATGGATAACGCAAAGGTCATAGATGCCAGCGGCATGACCGTCATGGCTGGTGGTGTGGATTCACACTCACATGTTGCCGGTGCGAAAGTAAACAGTGGCAGGCTAATGAGGCCAGAGGACCATTACAAATGTTATATGAAGAAAACCCCTCTTACTCACTCCGGTTCAGGTTACACCGTTCCTACTGTGTACCTGGGTGGGTATGAGTATTCAAAGATGGGTTACACGACCGTGTTCGAGGCAGCAGTACCGCCTCTTGAGGCCCGTCATACCCATGAGGAAATGCGTGCAACACCCATGGTGGATATGGGAGGCTACCTTGTGCTGGGTAACAACTGGTTCCTTATGAGGTACATGAACGAGGGTGATTTTGACAAGGCAGCTGCCTACGTTGCATGGATGATGAGGACCCACAAGACATACGGTATAAAATGTGTGAACCCTGCAGGTGTGGAGAACTGGGGCTGGGGAGAGAACGTCAGCTCTCTGGACCAGGCGAACATACACTTCGAGGTCACACCCACGGAGATCATCAAGAACCTGACCGAGATCAATGAACACCTCGGTTTCCCAATGCCACTGCATTTGCACGCCAACAACCTCGGACATCCAGGCTGCTGGGAGATCACAAGGGAATCCCTCAAGATCCCCAGCAACGTGAAGGGTAAGCCCAATGTGGATGTGGAATGGGCGGAAACGAAGATGAATGCAAAGAGGCACGAGTCCGTTTACCTGACACACTGCCAGTTCAACGCTTTCGGTGGAACTTCATGGAGAGATTTTGAATCCGGTGTAAAGGGCATAACCGATTATGTCAACGGCAAGGACCATGTAGTGATGGACAGTGGTTGTGTGCCATTCGGCGATGCAACCGTTATGACCGGCGATGGTCCTGCTATCCATGATCTCTATGTGCTCACAGGCAACAAATGGTCTAACACGGATGTGGAATGTGAGTGCGGCTCAGGTGTATTGCCATTCACATATCTCAAGAGCAATCCAGTGCACAGCGTGCAATGGGCAATGGGTCTGGAAGTGCTTTTATACGTAAAGGATCCCTGGAAGTCGATCATGACAACAGACAGTCCCAATGGTGGCCCATTCACGAAGTATCCACTCATCATGGCATGGCTTATGTCCCTCAAGGCCAGGCAGGATACCATGGCAGAATGTCACAAATGGTCCCAGGACAGAAGCGGTCTGGGAGCAGAGGAGAGAGAGATGTCCTTGTACGATCTTGCTATCCTGACCCGTGCCAACCCTGCAAGAACAATTGGTATGGCATACAGGAAGGGAACCCTGGGTGTGGGAGCTGATGGTGATGTGTCCATATATAACATTGACCCGAAGAAGCTCGATGTGAACGACTATGAGAGCCTTATAAGGAACCTGCAGAACTCAGAGTACACTATAAAGGATGGGGAGGTCGTTGCCCATCAGGGTGAGATCGTTGCTATACCGCAGAAGAGGACCTATTATTCTGATATCAAGGTCCCGGATGCTGATGAAAAACACATGCTTGAAGATGTAAAGGAGTGGTTCAGGTACTACACCTTAGGTTTCTCTAATTACCCGACGCCTGATAGGTACCTCGCAAACCCAACTCCAATGACCGTGAATCCGTTGAGGTGAGTCAATGGCAGAAGTTACACTTAGACCAAAAAATGATATTGATATTATGGTGGAAGCAGAGGTCATAACTCCTGACAATTTCGCTGGCAAGAATGCAAAGGAAATTGGCGAGCTGGTCATATGGCAGGGTCCGAAGGAGCTGCCCCTTTCTGCTTTCTTTGATGTGCAGGGCAATGGTGGAAGCTCTGCACAGGAAACCACCATCATTGTAGATGGTGATGTTCCAAGGGTAAAGAGAATAGGACAACAGATGACCGCCGGCAAGATAGTCATAAAGGGTAATGCAGGAATGCATGTTGGCTCTGAGATGGCCGGAGGGGAGATCATTGTAGAGGGAGATGCCGGGTCTTGGGCAGGCATGGAGATGAAAGGCGGTCTGCTTCATATCAAAGGTGATACCCAAGATCACGTAGGCTGCGCATACCGTGGCAGCTGGCATGGTATGACCGGTGGACGCATCGTCATTGATGGAAATGCAATGAACCAGGTAGGCGGTGGTATAAGCGGCGGAGAGATCATCATCAATGGTAACGTGGACAATTTCTGCGGCATCCGTGCCAATGGCGGTCTTATCGTTGTGAAGGGGGATGCCTTCAGGACCGTGGGTGCAGAGATGACTAACGGTACTATCGTAGTAGGCGGTCATATTTCCAGGTTCACTCCAGGCTTCCAGTACCAGGCCACAGAGAAAGACCTCAAGTTCGGTGATGTCGAATGCCCTGGCGAGTACAAGAAGTTCGCGGGTGACTATGCAATACCCCAGAAAGTAAAAGGCGTAATGTATGTATCAAGCGAGTTTAACGGGGGTCTATAAAATGGCATGCATTGAAGCGTTACTTAATACCGGAAGTACCATAGATGAAGGAAGGTTAGCCAAGGGCGGTGACAAGTACTCTGAGGCATATACAAAAGAATGTGCTGTCTGCTGGCTCAATGAAGTTGATTACGCAGCATTGGGATTCCCTGAAAAGGTGAAGGTCATAAGAAGGGATGGACAGCGTTCAGTTATAGTATATACCAAATGTACCAACGACATGAGGTGTGGACAGGTATTCATGCCAAGAGCGATATGGGCCAATGTGGTAGTAGAGCCATCCACGTTCTCTACGGGTTCACCTCTATACAAGGGAAGCCTCGTGACCATCGAGCCTGCTGAAGGCGATGTGCTCAGTGCGGAAGATGTTGTTCTCAAAGTGTACATGGGAGGTGAATAAGATGGTTGCGAAGAACATTATATGCCCGGTATGCGGTGCATCATGTGATGATGTCATTGTGGATCTCAAAGGTAACACAATTGATGTTCAGAATGCCTGTAAGATGGGTAATGCCAAGTTCCAGGAAGTTGTGAGCCACCATAGGATAAGGGAACCTATGGTTAGGGAGAATGGCAAGCTGAGGCCTGCTACATGGGATGAGGCCCTGGACAGGGCTGCTCAGATCCTGGCTGACTCCAGAAGGCCTTTCTTTTTCATGGGCAGTGAAACATCCATTGAGGCACAGGAAGTTGGTCTGCACATGGGAGAGTATCTCGGTGGCGCAGTCGACTCTAATGCTACGATCTGCCACGGACCCACTGCAATGGGTATCCAGGAAGCGGGCAGGTCCGGGTGTACGGCAGGACAGGCAAAGAACAGGGCAGATGTCATCATCTACTGGGGAACCAATCCTCTGGAATCCATGCCCAGGCACATGTCCAGATATGGTGTGTTCCCAAGGGGATACTGGACCAAGAGAGGCAGGTTCGATCGCACGGTCATCACAGTAGATCCGCGCAAGACCCCTACAACAGTTGCATCTGATCTGCACGTGCAGCTCAACCCTAACACAGATTATGAACTGCTTAGTGGGCTGTTCACCATAATCAATGGGAAAAAGCCACATCCTTCAGTGGAAGAGATAACCGGTATTCCTATTGAGGTAATGGAACAGGTCGTCACCCTGATGAAGGAGTCTAATTTCGTGGCAATTTATGTAGGTCTTGGTGTTTCTTCATCATATGGAAAGCACAGGAATATCGAAATGGCCCTGAACATGGTAAAGGAGATGAACAACTATACAAAATGTACTATCGGGGCACTGAGAGGACACTGCAACGTGGCAGGTTTCAATCAGCTCGCATCTTATCTCTATGGGTATCCATTCGGTCTGGATTTCTCAAGGGGTTATCCGAGATACAATCCAGGCGAGTACACCTGTGTGGACCTGCTGAGGGATAAGGACACAGATGCTGCACTTGTACTTAGTGCAGATCTGGTATGTCACATACCTGCTGATGCTGCAGAGTATATGGCACAGATCCCTATGATATGTATTGATATTGCGCCATGTCCAACCACCACAGCTTCTGAAGTGGTGCTACCAGGTGTCATCGATGCGATGGAATGTGATGGTACTTTCTACAGACTGGATGATGTGCCAGTGTACTTCCAGCCGTTCACAGAGTCTCCCTTCCCATACACCAAGAGCAACGAAGACACTATGAAACAGCTTTTCGACAGAGTGAAGAAGCTCAAGGAAGCATGAGAGTAACCAGTACGCAGATAGCTCTGCTTTTAAAGAGGAATGCAGGGGGGACAACATTATAGTCCCTCCTTCTCTTTATACGACCATAGAGTGCACGGAGATCTCCGGCAGCCAGAGAACACGAATAGAAGCGGATGTTATTATTGAAGAGGTATTCGACCTTTTCATCAATGACGTCCACCTCACTACTTTTTATGCGAGTCCCAGGGAACTTGAGGAGCTTGCAGTGGGATTCATGGTGTGTGAAGGCTTTATCGGCAGGGATGATATCCGGGACATACTTTCCATTGATATAGGTCCTAATAGGATAGATTGTAAGATCGATATCGATGTTTCTCAGCTTTTTGATCTCGGACGTGTGGAAAGGTGCGGTACGACCCTTTTTACTCCCAGGAACCGTTCCTTATTGCCAAAGGATGTGCTTTTCAGTCCACAGGTGATATTCAATGCAGTAGGAAAACTGAAAGAATGGGGCAACGCATGGAAGAAGACCGGTGGCGCTCATTCTTCTCTGGTGTGTGATCCATCTGGTAAGATCCTCGTTTTCTGCGAGGACATAGGACGTTCCTGTTCTGTGGACAAAGCAGTTGGAAAAGCATTGCTTGAAGGTATAGATATTTCCAGATGTGCACTTGTTACTACAGGAAGGCTTGCAGGTACCATGGTCTCAAAGGCTATACATTCTGGCTTTCCTCTCATGGCCAGTAAAGGTGCCACTGTGAAAAAAGCAGTGTTACTTGCACAGGATGCAGATCTGACCCTCGTGGGTTTCGTGAGAGAGCCTAAGATGTATGTATATAGTGGGGAATATCGATTGATATATGCGTAATTTTATTGCTTTTTGTTGTATTTTCCCGGGGATAAAT
>JAHFZE010000052.1 GCA_020854785.1 Methanomethylovorans sp. | reverse complement strand
ATTTTTTATGGAAACAGGGCATTATGTCAAATGTGCAGGTCTGACCCCAATTATTCCTCGGAGAATTTGTTTGACTTTATCCGCCGAACACTTACAACAGAGCCGCCCCATAAGGGACGGCTGCGTTAATTAATGATCATCAAGACCATACTTTGTCCATATCACGCCTCTATAAGCTCATGAGGCGTGCCTTTTCCTTCTATCAGCTGCTTAACAGATTCAAGCAAGACCCTCTGATTATCTTCGCTGTAAAAGGGATCTTCAGCGACAGGCTGAAACGGAAGCTTCTTCCTGATGACAGTCTGCCTGTAAAAAAGCTTGATCGCCGACTGAGGGCTTAGCCCCATGCTTTTGAATATCGCTTCAGCTTCTTCTTTTAGATCCTCATCGATCCTATAACGGAGCATTGTTGACTCAGGCATGTTAACACCCTCTTTAAAAAATTGAACATATATGTTACATTTGAGACATAATAATAGCACTTTTGTGCACATAGTCAACCGGTAAAAGACGTAAAATAGCCACGTTGAGAGTGGGTGGCTAAAGCCACGGAGAATTTGCGGCCAAAGGTTGCGGAGAATTCGCCAGGGACGTGGCTGGTGAATTTGCAACGCTTTGCGATGCTCACGCTGCGGTGGATTGGCCCATAAGTCTTGAAGACTGAATTCCCCCTGCCCACTCTCCGTCATCACCGAGTGCTTCAATCGGGAAAGACGGTGCTTTCGGTTCTTACGACCGCTAAGCAACCGCTTTGCTATGCTCAGCCATTGCTTAGCCGCCCCTCCTGGATGCGAAGCGAGCAAATTCTCCAGCGATGAACTACGCGAATTCTCCGCAGCCCAGAGGCTGCAAACTCCCCACGGCTTTAGCCACAGCCCTAAATTCCCTCGCAGCGTGATCCTTGCTGTTAATACACCTTTGAACAAAGTACGATGATCCTCCTATGGTCTTTCCCTTTTATTTATTTATAAAAATAGCATTAATTTATTTATAATGATATAATTACAATGTTTATGAATTAATGAGCAGGGGGTGATATTTTGGCAACTAAAAAATTGAATGTGCTAGGGCTGCCTCTGCAACTCGAAGAACTTGAGGTCAAAGACAAGGTGCCATTGGCCTTTATGGAAGATTATGACTTTTACAGAGGTAAAATCCTTGATAAAGAGTTTCTTGTATTTCACTTCAAAGGGGATTATCTGTCGATCCCACGCATTCAAAAACACCTTGAAATATTACCGGGATTCTTAGGAGTAGAGGACCGTTGTGTTTTATGGCTTGATAAAGTCAGCTCTGCAAGAAGGGAGCACCTGATAAAAAATGCTATCCCTTTCTTCGTTGACGAAAAGATGGTATTTCTTCCGTTCCTGGGTACTCAGCTTGAGAAGCGCCGGGATGCAGCAATTAAAACGCTTGCAGATAAATTCACAGCAGCAGAGCAGTGCATCTTTTTATGGATCCTGTATAACAAGACTTCGGAGTGCCCGATCAGCCGGATCATGAATGACTTAAAGCTTTCTCAGTCCACTGTGGCAAGGGCTCTGTTGCTTTTGATGCAATACGGGCTTCTGTCTTTCAGGGGAAAAGGAACGAGAAAGAAGTATTTCAGAATTGAGGCAAAACAATTTTGGGAAACAGGGAAAAAGTATTTACAGACTCCCGTACAAAAAAGGCTTTTTTTAGAAGATATTGCTTTAATACACACTATGGAGGCATTTACTGCCGGTGAAGATGCCCTGGCAGAACTGAGCATGCTTGAAGTTCCTGAGCATCAATGTAAGGCTGTTTATAAAAGGTGTTTCGACAAATTAGAAGGGTCATCTGTAGCATCTCCGGATATGCTTCGCTCTGAAAACTATGTAATAATAGAGCTCTGGAACTATGATCCGGGTCTGTTTGCAAATACATGTCCGGAAAGCGCATCAAAGAGCGGAATTGTAGATATATTCTCTCTTTATGCCTCTCTTGAAAATCTAACAGAGGATGTGCGTATTGAAAAAGAATTAGCAAAGCTCACGGAGGACTTTTTCAATGGTTAAAGGAATAGAAGTATTTCGCAAACACTTTGCAGGTTACGAAGACAAGTATGTCCTGATAGGAGGAACAGCATGCGATCTCTTGTTTCAAAAAAATGGACTGCCTTTTCGGGCAACAAGGGACCTGGATATAATACTTGTTGCTGAAGCACTTACACCTGAGTTTGGAATAAAATTCTGGGAATTTATTAGGAACGGACAGTATATGATCCGGCAGCGAAGTGACGGAAGTCCAATTTTTTACCGTTTCCGAAATCCTCAGGACAAGACTTTTCCTGCAATGCTTGAGCTTTTCTCCCGATCCTCCAAAGCACTTGAGCCGGTCAGTGCCGATCCCAATATAACAAAGATACCGCTGGGGGACGAAATATCCAGTTTGTCAGCGATACTGCTGAACAATGCATACTATGCCATGTTGAAAGACGGTACCATTCAGATAGATGGGGTATCCCTCCTGTCTGACGCGTATCTTTTGTTGTTCAAGGCAAAAGCGTGGCTGGATCTGTCCGGCCGGAAAAAACTTGGAGGAAACGTAGACAGCCGCGATATCAAAAAACACAAGAACGATGTTTTTCGTTTGTCAGCGATCCTCCCCCCTGCTTCAAAAATTAATATTCATGGGGAAGTGAAAAACGATCTCATTGAATTTATTAATGCCTGCAATGACGATACCATTGATCCCAAGGCATTGGGCCTGTCAGGGTCTTCTCAGTCAGACATTTTGGAACGCATCAAAATATTTTATGGTATATGAGCATATGTGAAGAATTTGCGACAAGCCCGGTCCCGGGGTATTGGCCCATAAATCTTTAAAAAATTAGTTCCCGCCTGACTAAGTCAGGCAATTCTCCACGAGTGCATTTCTCGCAAATTCTCCCGCGGATTTACTCTCCGCCAGCCGTTACCAATTGCTTGCCGACTGCTTGCCCACGCTTGCCTATCGCTTGCCAGGCCGGATGACCCTCCCGGCCATCTGGAGGCAAAGAAACTCGCAATGTTGTTGGCAAAATTAACGAAAAAAGAGATGACCAATTTACAGAAGATCGTCCCCGGGATGAGCGACTACGAAGCCTGGACCGAGACCATGCAGGAATACTGCATCACCCCATACCCGCCCGAGATCCCGAAAGCGGAGAAAGGGACGGAGGGCATGTCTGCTGAGCTATAGCTGAGCAATCGTAAATGTGAAAATTAAGACGGAGAAGAAGGGATAGATACGCATCTGCCCCTAGTGTCAAATGTGTAGGTCTGACCCCAAAAGGTCGTTTTGAAGACTGAATTCTCCGCGATGCGAAGCGAGCAAATTCCCCCGCGGACGTACTCTCCGCCAGCCTTTACGACCGCTTCACCATCGCTTCACTACTGTTTCACGCGACGTGTTTTGTCGCAGTTTCACAATTGTAAAAGCCCCCTTGACAGTACCAACAATAGCAATATTATAAGACAATAAATCAATAACATTCACTTGAAGGATGGTGTTGTTAATGGAGATGTCGGTAGAAAGGATAGCTGAAGAAACCATGGAGCACTGGATGATCTACTTCCCGAGAGTCTGGAAAAAGGCAGACCGTGTGGAAGCAAAGAAACTAGCAATGTTGTTGGCAAAATTGACGAAAAAAGAGATGACCAATTTGCAGAAGATCGTCCCCGGGATGAGCGACTACGAAGCCTGGACCGAGACCATGCAGGAATACTGCATCACCCCCTATCCGCCCGAGATCCCGAAAGCAGAGAAGGAGCAGGAGGAAATTTCCGCTGAGCTATAGCTGAGCGTAGCTGAGCAATCGTAAAGGCAGTCAAACGATCGTAAGGGCGAAGAACCTGCCCCTCTCCGTCGTCCCCGGACGCATTTTAACGGGGAACCAGCGTCTTTAAATTAAGTCTCTGACTGACTTTTTAATTATAGCAATCGCTCGCTATCGCTTCACAACTGTTTCACGCGACCGTATTTGTCGCAGTTTCACAATTGTAAACATCGCTTGCCTGGGCGGCATACCCCCGCCGCCCACCCTTGGCATTTTTGACAAGGCCGTCTTAATTATTTAGACTGCAATCGCCCCGTGCACGTCCTCTCCCAGGGAATTGCACCCTGGATAAGTCGGACGGGGCCTTTTTACTTTGGTGAGAACCTTCTCGATTTTTCCCCAACCTGTTTAGGGAATGTCATGGGCTTTTGGTGCTCTTGGCAAAATACTGATTTACACCAGTACCATACACATTTTTTAACAAATCGCATATATTAATGATGCTTCCCAGAGTCCGTGACTGTCCTCCTTTTCTTGGCGGGATATTGGCAGAGATGCCATGAGCCGGACTCAAAAGGGAAGTTTTTTATTTTCTCAAATCGCAAGATCATAGTTCAGGTTTCTATCATTCCTACGTCAGTGGTGAAAACCATTCAGGCCCTCGTCCCAAAAATTTGACTTTATGCAGCATTTCTCCCACAATCATTTCAATATCCCCTGGCTGCCACATAGGCTGCCCTTGTAATGAGGGAAGTGCCCCGCGCAGAGGGGATATTTGTTTTGCCAAGATCTAGTCCAACATCACCCTGACTGAGTCTTTAAACCAAACCGGCATTTGTCTTTTGCCCTAACCCACCGATTCCCAACCGATTTGCTATTGACTCCCAATGACTCCCGGCGGATGCACTCTCCGCCCGCCTTTACAACTGCTCGCCCATGCTTGCCCGGCCGGAGGACCCTCCCGACCCATACTGTCAATTGTGTAGGCCTGACCCTAAGGTTCCATTAGATTCCTCGGCACTTCCAAAGTGCCATTGGATGATTCTTTACACGTTCAAGCATTTCACCGTGAAAAAGCAATTCCGGGCGGTAATCTTTGTTTCGAAAGGCATCCCAAAATGAACGTTCGGCTTCAGTGGTTACGAGTAATTTTGCCAGGTAAGACTTTGCCCTGTCTTGTGCTGCAGCAAGGTCAAACCTTTCTGTTTTTCGGATAACAGGGAAGAGATCCGTTTTAATTTTATATCTTGTTAGGCTGTCGATCCTGTCAAAAGCAAAGGTTTCAGGTACCCGCTCACCGCAAACTGCGCTGTAATAAACTACACACCGGCGAAGCATATCTTGCTCAGCTTCATCAAATAATCCATAGTTAAGCATGTTGTTGATGTCATATAGATCCCTGGCAGCGGCTCTTGACATCAGTGCGACTATCTTGCCTGCGAATATCTCCATTGGGGCAACGGAGAACACCTCAGCAGCAGATATAAAACCATGCACTTTTACACTTCTGTATTTAAGGGGAAACACATGACTGCGCAAGGAGTAGTTAAGTTCTATTTTGATATTGTCTCTGACCCCCGCAGAGTTAATGTAGACGAAAAAGAAGGAGTCAAGTGAATGATATGTTTTGGATCTGTTGCTTAGATCATATCCTTCAGCTGCCATATATCTCCGAATTATCTCTGTGATATCCATCCGCTCTGATATCATCTCATCCCTGCTGTTGTTCT
>JAHFZE010000237.1 GCA_020854785.1 Methanomethylovorans sp. | reverse complement strand
TTACTAATGCCTCCGTAATATAAGATACTACCAACAAGATTTTCTGGAGAGGTAATAATTGTCATATTATGACAATTCCAGACTTCCAATCAATAATGCTCCCGCTCTTAGAATATTTAAACGATGAAAAAGAGCATAGTCATAGAGAAACCATTGATCATATTTGCTCTGAGTTTAAACTCACAGAAAAAGAAAAACAAGAAACATTGCAAAATGGGCAATCAATTATAGGTAACAGAATAAGTTGGGCTAAAGTCTATATGTCGAAAGCTGGTTTAATCGAATCTACGAGAAGAGGATTTTATAGAATAACCCAAAGAGGAAAAACGGTACTGAATGAAAAACCTGTAAAGGTAAATATTAGATACCTCAAACAATTTCCAGAATTTTTGGAGTTCCAAGCAATCAAATATGCAAACATAAAAAAAGAGCAGGATACAACAAACAGTAAAGACTTTACTCAAATGGAAACAGAAGCTGAAAGCGTAACTCCTGATGAATTAATGGAAAATGGTTTTAATTCTATTCAAGCAAGTTTAGGTCAAGAGCTTTTGACAAAATTGAGGTCCAATACTCCCTCCTTCTTTGAAAAGGTTGTACTTGATCTATTATCTAATATGGGATATGGAGAGGGAAAGGTTACAGGAAAGACTGGAGATGGCGGTGTTGATGGATTAATCAATCAAGACCGTTTAGGATTAGATAAGATATTCTTCCAAGCCAAAAGATTTGGAGAAGACACACCGGTTTCAGCTTCTATGCTAAGAGATTTTGTAGGTACCCTTGAAGTAAATGGAGTAAGCAAAGGTGTGTTCATGACAACTTCCAGATTTCCAAAGGATGCCGAAAATGTGATCTCAAGAAGTCACAAATCAATTGTCCTGGTGGACGGTCCGAAGCTCGTTAAACTAATGATCGACTTTAATATAGGGGTTTCAACTACCAAAACCTATGAGATAAAAAGGATAGATTCTGATTACTTTATAGAAGAGTAAATGCATTTTCTGATATCCATCACCTTCTTCCCAGCTACCTTTATACCCTATCCCTTCCTCTTTCTATCCACAGAAACAATCATCTGCCGGAAGTTTCACTATGACCCTCATCTCATCCATCGATCCAACCACAGGAAAAATTATCAAACAATTTCAACCCCACTCCAAAGAACAAATAAATGCAGCTCTCAGGAAAGCCGATAACGCTTTCAGCGAATGGAAAGAACTTGAAGTGTCCGAACGCAGCAAGCTTTTAAGTGATCTCTCACAGCTGCTGCGCAGCAAAAAACAGGAGCTTGGAGAACTCATCACGCTGGAGATGGGGAAGGTCATAAAACAGTCGGTGGCCGAGGTTGTTAAGTGTGCCGATACGTTCGACTATTTTGCAGCGCATGCAGAGGAACTTATGCAGCCGGAAGAAGCAGAAACTGATGCTGCCCGATCCATGGTATCATACGAACCTATGGGACCGGTACTGGCCATCAAGCCCTGGAACTTCCCTTTTTGGCAGGTGCTCAGTGCAGCTTCCCATATCCTGGCAGCAGGCAACGTAATGCTGCTCAAGCATTCCAGTTATGTGCCCATGTGTGCTCTGAAGATGGAAGAACTGTTCCTGGAAGCAGGATTTCCTGAAGGTGTTTTTCAGACACTGCTAATAGATGGTTCTACAGCTTCCTCGCTCATCTCAAGGGATGAGATCAAAGCAGTTTCCTTTACTGGAAGCGATATTGCCGGAAAAAAGGTAGCAGAGCTTGCAGCCCGCAATATGAAGAAGTTCGTACTGGAACTTGGGGGCAGCGACCCATTCATAGTGTTGCCTGATGCCAATGTGGAAAAAGCGGCAACTGTGGCTGTGCCCAGCAGATGCATCAACGCTGGCCAGACCTGTATAGCAGCCAAAAGGTTCATAGTGGCACAGGAAGTGGCAGAAGATTTTACCAATAAATTTGTGGAACTTACAAAGAAACTCAAACTTGGAGACCCAATGGACAAGAATACAGATATAGGACCACTGGTGCGGGAAGAGCAGATATCCATTCTTGAACAGCAGGTGAAAGATGCCATCTCAAAAGGAGCAAAGGTCCTCCTACCAGGTGGAAGAGTGGAACGAGAAGGATCCTTTTATTCTCCAACAGTACTTGCAGATGCTACGCCCGGGATGAAAGTGATGACCGAAGAGACATTTGGGCCTGTGGCACCGATAGTCACCGTCAGGAACGAACAGGAAGCTATCGATGTTGCCAACAATACTCGTTTTGGCCTTGGAGCAAGCATCTGGACAGAAGATAGGGAAAAGGGAACTGCACTTGCCAGACAACTTGAGACAGGAATGGTGGCCATTAATGCTTTTTTCCGTCCTGAAGCCTGTATGCCTTTCGGAGGAGTTAAGGGAAGCGGGATGGGCAGAGAAATGGCAAAACACGGGTTCTATGAGTTCATGCACCTGAAGTCAGTAAAGATATACTAAAACGGATCGAAAGGGTAATACATTTTTCTTTTAACATGCAATCAGAAATAGCAATTGGTTTATAGGTAGTAGACCCAATTTTAAAAAGGAAAATATGCAAACATGTAGAGATGAGATGCTGAAAATCATAGGGGTTTTTATCCTGCTACACGAAGATGAAAGGGAGACTTTTTGAAAATGAAAGCTAGTGACCTCCTGGTACAATGTCTGGAGAATGAGGGTGTGGAATACATTTTTGGGATACCGGGTGAGGAAACCTTGGACCTGACCGATTCCCTTTCCAGGTCCAGAATAAAGTTCATAGTAACGCGGCATGAACAATCTGCAGCCTTCATGGCCGATGTCTATGGCAGGCTAACCCATCAGCCTGGAGTGTGTCTTGCAACCCTGGGTCCGGGTGCGACCAACCTCATTACAGGTGTGGCGGATGCACATCTGGACAGAGCACCTCTGGTAGCCATAACCGGGCAGGCAGGGCTTGAAAAGACCCACAAGGAAGCTCATCAGTACCTGAACATAGTGGAAGCCTTCAGAGAGTTCACCAAATGGAACTCCAGTGTGACCCGGGCGGATTTCATACCTGAGATCGTC
>JAHFZE010000258.1 GCA_020854785.1 Methanomethylovorans sp. | reverse complement strand
TTTGTTTTAACACCTACCATTCCCATACGCTTAGCTGCCTGGTTAGTAACACCTATCTCACCTGCTACGATCTTTTTCTGCGGTGTGTTCTCAGGTAGGATCTCTTTATACCTCTCCGCAGGTTTTTCAGCCTTGAAGATATAGGTATTCTCATACATCATTATCAAAGGCAATATTCCGATGGGCCTGAACTGCAAGCCAATAGCATGTCTGAAAAAATCAAGGGTTATGGGTGCAGCATCGTCGTATAACTCGATGCTTACTATTTTTGAGCTGTCAACACCTGTGGCTTTTACAGTGCCTTCTCTAAATATCTCAATGGTGGTATCTGGCTCCTGGGCTACGATCATTGCCTCATCCGTGGTGTCCCCTTCCCTTACAAGTTTTACACCAAATGGAGCTAATTTCTCCTCGGCCTCAAGGAAACTCTTGCCATGCAACATTATCTGTGGTGGTGTAGTGCGTACTAGAAGACGGTGTCCAACTTCTGCCATCTTTACCAGTTCCATACCCTGGTCCACGTGTCCGATCACCGAATGTAGAATGCTGGCAGTCCTGTCGTCAGTTGAGATAAATGCCTTTCCTGCTCCATATCCCACTGTGCGCAGAAATACGCTACCTCTTGAGCGCGGTTCATAATTTTCATATGCTGGAAGCTCTCCAAGCAGTGTGTGATCTGCAACGAAAGAACTTGAGACCATATCCACCTTAAAACTACCAGTTCTTATCAGTGCAAAAAAATGTTCAGCTCCAATGGGCGACTCAGGCGACATTACCACATCCAGATATGTGAATACTTTTTCACCATCTTCCAGAAGAGTCTCAAGATCAGTAGTAAGCAGATGCTCACCTGTTTGCTTCCATGATAAGACCGGTTGCACTTCGATTATAGTATCTTTCTTTTCCAATTTTTCCAGCACGCTCTTTCCGCTGACCACTCTTCCAAAAGCTCCTTCCTGCGGAGACCCATATTCAGCCGAGTGCCTATCTTTGGTTATTATTATATGGGTATTGCGCGGGTCTCCTCCACCCGCTGCAAACAGTACTTCATATTCTCTATATGTGCCAGCTTCTCTGTCGGGCACCATATCGCTTACAAAAGGACCAAAAGCCACAGCATACCTGCTGGACCATCTCAAAGGTATATCCCTATACCCGTTAAATTGGTCGGTCCACTGTTTCCGGGAAGGGGACTGTTTTTCAAAGAGCTCTATCATGAACTCTCCGGAGGTGGTAATTACCCGATATTCCACAACCTTTTCTTCTTGTTCGACCTCAGACCTTTTAAGTATCCCTATAGAAGTCCCTTTTTTATGAGGGGCGTCAGATGCCTTGATGGCATCTCCAAGAGTAGCTTTCTCAGGCAACTTTATTTTAATTCCGTTGACCTCTACGATTATTCCACCATCCACATCTAACACCTCTTAATACTTAGACATCAATCTGTGTCCGCTTCGATCCTTTCGGCTTCGGTGAGTTGTGAGATCACTTTCTTTGGTTCTCCTATATCCACGATCTCCCCATTTCTCATAAGGGCTACCCTGTCACATATCTCTTCCAGGAAGTCCATGTCATGGGATACTATTACAAATGTGTTCCCAAGCTCCTCCCTAGCTTTGAGAATAGACCGTGTGACATCTTTTTTAGTAATAGGGTCCATAGTACCTGTGGGCTCATCCATGACTATTATGTTCGGTTCCTTCATCAGTATCTGAGCCAGCGCTACTCTGTGTCGCTCTCCCTCACTAAGTTCGTCAGGCATTTTGGATAAGATCG
Organism: Methanomethylovorans sp.; assembly: GCA_020854785.1. Lineage (GTDB taxonomy): Archaea > Halobacteriota > Methanosarcinia > Methanosarcinales > Methanosarcinaceae > Methanomethylovorans. The sequence goes on along the minus strand of JAHFZE010000258.1, from coordinate 1,557 downwards.
ACTTTGCCTTTTCTTCTGTGAAACCAGTGGTTTTCAAAGTAATGATAGCCTTTCTTACTGCAAGTTCATAGGGCAGGTCAATACCAATGGACTCTGTGAGATTATCTATGATATTGCGGTGTGTATAAAGACTGTATTCCTGATGCAATATACCCATGTATTGAAGTGCACGCCCTCTGCATTCAGGTCCGGGTTTCTTCATATCTATCCATTCATCGCCTACCCGGGTAACTACCTCTCCGCTCGTAGGCTGTACTATTCCCATGAGGATCTCGGAGGTTGTGGTCTTCCCTGCACCACTGACTCCCGCAAGACCAAATATCTCACTTTCCTTCACTTCAAAGGATATGTCACTTACAGCATTGACCACTCCTCTTGTAACCGAAATGTACTTCTTTCGAAGGTTTTGTACTTTTATAATAGGGTCACCAATGGCAAAGTCCGGCCTTTTCTCTATCGTACATGCCATGCCGGTGAATTTCTTTGCCATTTCACAGGGGTCACCCTCGCTGACTATGACCCCTTCCTCAAGGATGATCGCCCTGTCAGCAATATCCTCAACAACCTCAGACCAATGAGAGGTTATGACCATCGTCATATTGTAATCCTTGACGGCCCTCTCGATAACATCATGTACTATCTTTGCGGTCCTCGGATCAAGAGTTCCGGTAGGTTCATCTGCGAGCAGCAGCATTGGATTTCTTACAAGCTGGCGAGCCAGTACGACTCTCTGTTTCTCACCACCGCTCAGGTCTCGTGCCACATGCATCATACGGTGAGACAATTGTACTTTATCAAGTAGCTCCATCGCCTTTGAGGTGACATCTTCGTCCTGCTGTCCTATTTCGGTAAGGGAATTGACTACATTTGTTATGACCCTTTCATCACCATACAATGCAAAAGTGCGCTGCAGCATTATAGCTATCCTCTTGGTGATGTCCCTTCTTTTAGGGTCATGAATTGACATCTCAACAAAATCAGCATCAAAAGGTATTAATTTCTCTCCGGGACATCCTGGACATTCATTTCCTATCTTACTTGGGGGTTCGATATGGCCGCATTTTTCACAGCTTGCAAGATGATATATCACCTGTCCGCTGATACTTTCATATTCTTCCACTCCGCGAAGTACGTGCATCAGAACAGTTTTACCTGCTCCGCTTCGTCCCAGTATACCGATGACCTCTCCTTCGTTTATAGTAAGGTTTATGTCCTTCAGAACTTTAAAGCCGTCAAAATCCACATTAAGGTTTTTTACCTCGATGAACGCTGCCATTTATGTTCCTCCGTTTATGTACCGGCCGGAATTTTCCTAGTTTATGACTACCAGTTCAAATTACTTAATGGTATTGTATGGTATGTACTAAACTGCTAACAACTTCTGCCGGACATTTATCATTAGTTTTTAAACACATTTTTGTAGAGTATCATCTGCATTATGTAAAACTATACATAAACGTAACGCATATTGTTTTCGCCGTTAACAATAAAAAGCTATTCCCTGTTCTAACCTTTGGTCTGGAACATTAATGAATCCACAATATCTATGACCTCTAT
>JAHFZE010000204.1 GCA_020854785.1 Methanomethylovorans sp. | reverse complement strand
TCTTGATGAGGCAGAGAGCGATGTCCAAGGACTTATTAGAGCTTACGAGGCCAAAGAGCTGGAGCCTTTGCCCGGAAGGACCCTTGATGAAACCATTGAAATGAAGATCATGCAAACCCTTGGTAAGGCAAGGGACCGGACAGGTAATATTGCAGGTAATCAGCTTGGTCTGGAAAACTCAGCTGTGATAATGGCCAAGTCCGGTGCAAGAGGGTCCATGCTTAACCTAACACAGATGGCTGCCTGTGTGGGACAGCAGGCAGTTCGTGGTGAACGTATCAGAAGAGGATACGCAGGCAGAACACTTCCCCACTTTGACAAGGGCGACCTGGGTGCCGATGCACACGGATTCGTGAAATCCAGCTATAAGAGTGGATTGTCCCCAACTGAATACTTCTTCCATGCCATAGGAGGACGTGAAGGTCTTGTGGACACTGCGGTGCGTACATCCCAGTCAGGATATCTGCAAAGAAGGCTGGTTAACGCTCTCCAGGACCTTGAGGTGCAATACGATGGTACTGTAAGGGAAACAAGAGGGGTCATAGTGCAGTTCAAATACGGAGAAGACGGCATTGACTCCACAAAGAGTGATTACAGTAAGCCTGACAATGTGCATAAGATAGTGGAAGCAGTGACTGGACGGAAGGTGAACTGAAATGGCTCTCATCGAATCTACGATAGACTCAATGCTTAGCAACCTGGACCTGCCTCAGAACATTCTTAATACGCTTAAAGAGGATGTAATAAAAGCAGGAGTTAACAAGAAAGAGCTTGAGGAGATCATCGAGAAGGTAAAGGAAAGTTATGAGTATGCAAAAGTAGAACCCTGTGAAGCCGTAGGAGTAGTATCTGCACAATCCATCGGAGAACCTGGTACTCAGATGACGATGCGTACTTTCCACTACGCTGGTGTGGCTGAGATCAACGTTACACTTGGACTTCCCCGTCTTATAGAAATTGTTGATGCAAGAAAGGAACCAAGCACTCCAACAATGACAATAGCTGTTCTGGAAGAATATGCACAGGATAGAGATAAAGCACGTAAACTTGCATGGGAGATAGAAGCCACGCATATCGATCAACTTGCAGATGTTACCACCGATCTGCTCAACATGCAGCTAATAATAGACCTGCATGAGAAGACCTTGAACTACAGGAGCATAACTGTAGAGGAACTTGTAGAAAAACTAAGTGATGAGCTGGATGTGCAGGTAAGATCGTCCGAAAACATTGAGAACCAACTCATTGTGAAACCAAAAGAGCCATCATACAGAGAACTGTTACAGATGGCAAAGAACATAAACACTATCACCTTGAAGGGAATAGAAGGCATCAAAAGAGTTGTGATACGCAAAGACGGTAATGAATATATGCTCTACACTGAAGGGTCCCAGCTGAAGAAAGTACTGGAAGTGGAGGGTGTAGACATCAGTCGTACCTATACCAACAACATTGGTGAGATATACGATGTGTTCGGGATAGAGGCTGCAAGGAATGCCATTATCAAGGAAGCTACCAATACTCTGGGTGAACAGGGTCTTACAGTGGATATCAGACACATTATGTTAGTTTCTGATATCATGTGCTGTGATGGTGAAGTCAAGCAGATAGGCCGTCATGGTATTTCAGGCGAAAAGGCCAGTGTATTTGCACGTGCTGCTTTTGAGGTTACTGTGAACCACCTGCTTGATGCAGGAATGCGTGGCGATGTTGATGAGCTTAATGGTGTCACAGAGAACATTATAGTTGGACAGCCCATTAAACTTGGAACTGGAGACGTGCACCTGATAGCTAAGTAAGGTTTCAAAAAGGTATACGGATTACAGAAGAGCAACCAGAAAGTAGATATAAGGATTCACTTATTAGAATACAGACCTTAGGTTTAAATTGCATAAGAGATGGTAAAATATGGATATTAATATCGATAAAGCATTGATCAAGGCAATCAGGACAGGAAAGGTGGTGATTGGCTCTAAGAGCACCATCGACGCTGCTGTTAGCGGAAAAGCAAAAATAGTAGTTCTTGCTTCCAACTGCCCGACAGAGATAAGAGCACAGATCAAGTCTACAAATGTACCTGTACTCAATTATTCCGGTACGAACATGGAACTTGGTCCGGTTTGCGGAAAGCCTTTTGTGATCGCTGCCCTTGCGATCCTGGAAACAGGTGAATCCGATATACTTGCAGCAGCTTGAAAGGAGTTGCTTGACTTGAGTGAGATCAGGCTGTCAACAGAAGGAATAAGATACATCGCATTATTTGAAAGTGTCACAGGTGCAACTGTAAAAGATTGCATCGTTGAGGACGAACGTATAATATTTGTGGTGAAAGCAGGTGATATGGGAGCAGCCATTGGAAGAAATGGCGACCACATAAACCGTATAAAGAAAACTGTTGACAAGCACGTTGAACTCGTTGAATATTCAGATGATCCGGTCATATTCATAAAAAATGCTTTTGGCCCTGTAACTGTCAAGTCGGTGAACATCACTACAAGAAACGACAAACGTGTGGCTTATGCGGATATCTCTAACAAGGAAAAAGGACTGGCCATCGGACGTGAAGGAAAAAACATCGGAAAAGTAAAAAAGGTTGCACAGAGGCACCACGACATAGATGATGTTATACTCCAGTGACCAATAACAGGATCAGGGTAAAGCACTAAATTATTGTGATGAAATCTTGGAGGAAATATTATGCCAAATGGAAAATATGCAGCTCATACCTTAAAGAGCATGCGCCAAAATGCTAGGTGGAAAGACACCCAGTATAACAGGCGTACGCTTGGTTTGAATGTAAAAGCTGACCCCCTTGGAGGAGCTCCACAGGGAAGAGGGATAGTACTTGAAAAGATAGGAGTAGAGGCAAAGCAGCCTAACTCTGCCATTAGGAAATGTGTAAGGATACAGTTGATCAAAAATGGTCGTCAGGTATCCGCATTCTGCCCCGGGGACGGTGCTATCAACTTCATTGACGAACACGATGAAGTGACAGTAGAGAGAATTGGTGGACGCATGGGCGGTGCAATGGGAGATATTCCTGGTGTGCGTTTCAAAGTTATTGCAGTCAACAATGTCTCCCTGAACCAGATGGTCATTGGCCGCAAAGAGAAACCAAGGAGATGATCTTCAATGTATAAATTATATGGGAAATGGGACCTTTCGGAAGTAGAGGTAACAGATCTCGGTATAAAGAGGTATGCCAATCTTGAGCCTGTGATATTGCCACATTCAAGCGGCAGACACGCACGCCAGCAGTTCAATAAATCAAATTTGCTTATAGTTGAACGTCTTGTAAACAGTGTGATGAGAGGAGAAAAGAATACCGGCAAGAAACAACTTGCCATGCGTACTGTTGAAGATGCTCTGGAAATAATCAATACGAAAACAAAGAAGAACCCTGTTCAGGTGCTTGTCGAAGCTATTGCCAACGCAGGCCCTAGGGAAGAAGTGGTCAGACTTAAATATGGAGGCATATCCGTTCCTAAAGCTGTGGACACTGCGCCACAGAGGCGTGTTGACAGCGCCCTTAGGTATATTTCAATGGGAGCAAGCCAGGCAGCATTCAAATCAAAGAAGTCTTTGGCTGAATGCCTTGCAGCAGAACTGATAGCTGCAGCAAATCGTGATGCAAAGTGTTTCTCCATTAACAGAAAGGATGCAAAGGAAAGAGTTGCAAAGGCAGCACGTTAAGCTGTTCATTGCTCACAATAATAGTATTACAGGGTAGTATTATGGGAAGAAGAAAGAAAATGGTGGAGCGCGTCACTGCGTTGATGGGCACGCCTGAAAAGATTCGCAACATAGGAATAGTTGCGCACATTGATCACGGTAAGACCACATTATCTGATAACTTGCTGGCCGGAGCCGGAATGATATCCAAGGAACTGGCTGGCAGGCAGCTCTTCATGGACTCCGACGAAGAAGAACAGGCAAGGGGTATTACCATAGATGCATCCAACGTTTCAATGGTGCACGAATACGAGGGACAGGAATACCTTATCAACCTTATAGACACACCTGGCCACGTTGACTTTGGCGGTGACGTTACCCGTGCCATGCGTGCAGTAGATGGAGCTGTAGTGGTAATTGATGCAGTAGAGGGTACAATGCCTCAGACAGAGACCGTGCTGAGGCAGGCCCTAAGAGAGCATGTTAAGCCTGTGCTGTTCATTAATAAAGTGGATCGCCTCATAAACGAACTGCAAGTGGATTCCCAGGAAATGCAGGTCAGATTGGGAAAGCTTATCGACCATGTTAACAAGCTCATCAAAGGAATGAACGAAGAGAGATACAAGGCAGGCTGGAGAGTAGATGCTGCAGCCGGTACTGTAGCTTTCGGTTCAGCACTTTACAACTGGGCAATAAGCGTACCAATGATGAAAAAGACTGGGATCAGTTTCAATCAGGTATACGACTACTGTAAGAAAGAGGACATGAAGGCACTTGCTGAGAAATGTCCTTTGCATGAGGTCGTAAACGATATGGTGGTCAGGTTCCTTCCAAACCCCCTGCAGGCACAGAAGGGAAGAGTAGGAGCTATCTGGCATGGGGATAAAGAATCATCTATTGCGAAAGCTATGATGAGTGCTGATGCCTCTGCAGACCTCACATTCATGGTCACTGACATATCCATGGACCCACATGCAGGTGAAGTAGCCACTGGGAGACTTTTTAGTGGAAGTCTGACACGTGGAATGGAAGTATATGTATCCGGTGCTGCCAAAAAGAACAGGATACAACAGGTAGGAATTTTCATGGGCCCAGAGAGGCTTGAAGTAGAAAATATACCTGCGGGCAACATTGCTGCGGTAACAGGCCTTAAGGATGCAATAGTCGGATCCACAGTTACCACGCTGGAAAACATGACACCCTTTGAAAGCATAAAACATGGCAGTGAACCAGTGGTGACAGTTGCTGTAGAAGCAAAACACATGAAAGATCTCCCCAAACTCGTTGAGGTACTTAGACAGGTGGCAAAAGAGGACCCAACACTTAGGAT
>JAHFZE010000084.1 GCA_020854785.1 Methanomethylovorans sp. | reverse complement strand
GTTTCGAATACCACCTCCCCGGAAGAAGTAAGGAAGATAAAGCCGGATGCCATTGTTATATCTCCTGGTCCGGGAACACCGCATAAGGCAGAAGATGTGGGAACTTGTCTTGATATTATAAGGGATTTCGGCCCTGAGATTCCTGTGCTTGGTGTATGTTTCGGTCACCAGGCCATCAATGCAGCTTTTGGAGGCAGTATCGGATATGCAAAAGGCGGTCCGATCCATGGCAAGACATCTGCTATCATCCACGAGAACTCACGTCTCTTTGCTGGTATATCACAGACCTTCAGTGCTGGAAGGTATCATTCCCTTGCCATAGAAAAGCTGGCCGATGAACTCAAAGCGACTGCAAGGACACCTGATGGTATTATCATGGCGGTGGAACACATGAAGTATCCTATATATGGTGTGCAGTTCCATCCGGAATCTGTGCTCACTGAAAGCGGGATGAAGATCGTTGAGAACTTCCTGAAGATGGCCGGCATGCATAAGGATTAAGCCTTTGCAGGTTTATTGAGTAGCATGCTTGTTGGTATCACAGGAACACCCGGAACGGGTAAAACCTCGGTCACAGCGCAGCTGGAAAAAAAGCCTGGATACCAGGTGATCCACCTCAATGAACTGATCAGGGAAGAGAAGCTTTACTCTGAGGTGGATGCCGAAAGGGACTGTGTTGTGGCTGACATGGACCTTGTGGAGCAGCGAGTCATGGAAAAAGTCGACAGCTTCAGCCCTGTTACTATACTGGACAGCCACCTTTCCCACCACATCGCTGATATGGTCATAGTGCTGCGGACATCCCCTGAAAAGCTGCGGGGGAGGCTTCTGCAAAGGAACTATTCTGAAAATAAGGTCCAGGAAAACCTGGAAGCTGAGGCTCTTGATGTTATCCTTTTCGAATCCGTGGAGTGGTGTGACAAGGTCTTTGAAATAGACACCACTAACCAGGCCATTGAGGAAACCATTGCAGATATTGAGGAGATCATTGATGCATTACTTAAATGCCGGGATGAGCAAGCAACGAAAAAATATAAACCCGGTTCTGTAGACTGGAGTGAGGAATTTTTTGCCAATATGCATCTTTAAAACTCTTTGTTCATGAAATCTTCTATGAGTTTTACTCTATCCATCCTTTCCCTTCTTTTGTTTACATTTAGCTGCAATTCCAAAGGTGGAACCTTTATATTATATCCATTCCACTTTATGGTCTCAAGGTTCTGTTTTGCATACGGACCACAGTCTACTGGCTCTGGAATGTCTAAGATCTCTTGTGGGTCAGATGCGATATCTATTCTTGCATGTAGAAAAATTACCCCGAAATCTTTAGTTAGCCATCCGTTCGTGTCAACAATAGGTTCAATTAAATAGTCTGAGAAAACGTCAGTTATTTCTTCAATGCTTTTTGAATCAGTCATAATATCCACATCATGAGGATCCATTTTTATTCCGCGAATGCACGCAGCACAGCTTCCAGTTAGCCACCATTTAATATTTGTATCTTGAGTTATTTGACAAAATTTAGTTAATGCTTTTTCCCATGGAACAGGAACGAAATAACCAAGCTGGTCAAACATCAAGTTTGCATTATCAAAATATCGCTTCTGTATTTTATCTAAATATTTAACGTTCTTTGGATAGATTTTAGTATATCCCTTACCATCATTTTCATAAAAGCACATTTGCAAGATTCTCTCGTATTTTGGATGGAACTCTGAAATCCTGAATGTTACTTTTTCATATGATTCCTCAAAAGATACTCTCATCTGATCGATCTCCTTTATCTATCTGGTTTCTTGATTTGCGCCTTAAAATTGTAACTATAGATCTAAAGTAAGATTTTCCTTAGGGTTTTATCCATTTTAAATTCTCAGGTCAAAATTAGATAAAGGGTAGCTTTTTACAGAGCCCTTGTCAGTGCATTCGAATAAACAACTATCTGAAACCAAAACCAAAAGAGATATATATTTCGTATATCGTAATTTTCGATTAACGAATTATTATGAGGGATAGGCTTTGGATGATAATGCTTTAATTCATAAGATCATCGACATCATTCAGTACAAGAACGAATATCAGCTTCAGACATCCGGAATACCTCCTCAGGAGATGTACGTGCTTGAGAGGATATACTTGCACAGCAACATGCTTTCAAAGGACATCTCTAACAAATACAACATTCCTCCTTCCACGCTCACAGGGATACTTGACAGGCTGGAAAACAAGGAACTTATTGACAGATCTAGGACGAACAAAGATCGAAGATCCATAGAGCTGAAAGCTACGGAAAATGGAAAGTCGGCGGTTGAAAAGCATATAACAGAGGATCAGATATTCGCAAGTAACCTGTTCGGTAGTCTGGAATCTCAAAAAAAAGAGCAACTTAAAGCGCTTCTTGAGGAAATGCTTGAAAATATCGAGTTGAAGTCCCTATTCTCTCCAAAGTACCAATAGTGAGGAGGTATCCAATTTGCCATTGCTTGATCTTCAGAATGTGTCTTTTGTTAATGATGGTAAGGCCATTCTCAGGAACGTATCCTTTGTTGTCGAGGCCGGAGACTTTATTTCTATAGTTGGTCCTTCTGGCAGTGGTAAAAGCACATTACTACGGCTTTGTAGTCATCTGATAAGTCCAACAGGCGGAAACATATTCTATAAAGGCGTGAACATGAACGAGTACATTCCAACGGATTTAAGAAAAAGCATTGCTTATTGCTCTCAATCACCTTATCTCTTTGGCAATAATGTGAAGGAGAACCTTGATTTTCCCTTCTCCGTCAGAAAGATGCCCTTTAACGAAGGCAGGGTAAAGGAACTATTCTCATTGTTCAATATACCCTTCACTTTTCTGACTGCCGATGTTCAAAACCTTTCAGGAGGCGAGAAGCAAAGGATATCGCTGGTAAGAACTTTGTTGTTCCTTCCTGAAGTTCTGCTGCTGGATGAGATCACCTCTGCCCTAGATGCGGAAAATACACGCATGGTGGAGAATGCTGTTTCTTCCCTTAACAATGAAGGAATTACTGTTCTGTGGATCACGCATGATCCCGAAAAAAGCCAGAAGTATGCAAACAAGATCATTACCGTGGAAGCTGGAAAGATCAATTCTCTGGAGGTTTTAAAATGAATGGTTCAATAGCTATCGATAATACATCGTTGCTTATTGCTTCTTCTCTTGTGCTTGTGTCGCTTTATCTGTCCTACTCACAAAAACTGGGAATTGAAAAGGAAACATTGGTCAGTGTGGCAAGAGCTATTATCCAGCTCGTTATTGTAGGATATATCCTTGAATACATATTCGGTCTTGAAAGTTCCCTATTTACAACTCTTCTGCTCCTTTTCATGGCCTTCAATGCTGCATACAATGCCTCTAAAAGAGGAAAGGGCATTCAAAAAATACTGACAATATCTTTCGGTGCCATTGCAACAGGCACTGTGCTGACCCTTTCTGTACTTGTGTTCTCGGGAACAATAGCATATGAGCCGTATCAGATAATTCCCGTGAGCGGTATGATCATCAGCAATTCTATGGTTGCGCTGGGTGTATGTTATAAGCAGATGCTGTCTGATTTCAAAAGCAAGAGAGAGGAAGTGGAAACAAAATTGTCTCTGGGTGCAGATATCCTGCCTTCTTCTATAGGAATAATAAGAGATGCAATAAGAACAGGCATGATCCCAACTATCGACTCTGCAAGAACATTAGGGATCGTATCACTGCCAGGAATGATGACGGGATTGATACTTGCGGGGATATCTCCCATAGAGGCAATAAAATATCAGATCATGGTCACTTTCATGTTGCTTTCGACCACTTCTATTTCTTCCTATGTGGCTTGTTACCTCTCCTACAGGAGCTTTTTTAATACTAGGAAGCAATTGGTCTCAATCAAATTGAAACAAGACAATATTTAAAAATGCTTGTGAGGACCTTTAGGAAAGGCAGTAGCTCTGGAATACACTTTCTTTCCGGGAAAACCTATATATTCAACTTATTGAGTTTATCAGACGCCTTATATAGGCACCAGCCTCAAAAGCACGCAATTGGTAAAGATCTTTATGGATATGAGAGAAGCTGTAAAAAAGGCCATTCACTATGGCACCATTCAAAGTATATTGCAATATTACATATGCCCGCAGGAGTGTGAAGCGCATTGCTGCAAGCATGGCCAGATCCACATATTCGAGGAGGAGTACAGGATTTTCTCTCAGATAGATCCTGAAAAGGCAAAGAGGGTACAGAGCGAGATGCCTGCAAGCCCTCTATACAGGATAGAAACACCTTGCTCTTTTTTAAAACCGCATGACAGATGCGGTGTCTATTATCAGCGTCCCATTGTGTGTGGTCTATATCCATTTAAGGTAAACACTTCGGGCAATTCCATAGGCTTGCAGCCTTGTCCTGTGGGTTTTTTGATCATCAGGGAATTTGCGTTGTGGATGATGGGCAATGTATCAAAAACAGGGATCCCAGAGGAAGAAAAAGCTAAAGTTATAACAGAATGGGAAAATACCATCGAATCCTATGCTGAGGAACTTTCAGGATTCCACATGAAGAATACTCTGAAGGAGATACAGATACCATTCGATGAGCTGGAAATGTTTGCTATGTACATGTCTTCGAAGGACCTTCCTAAGATAAATGCAGGTGTGGACTTAGGATAGTATTGAATATCCAGATCTTCCCAATATAACGAGTTTTACGTTGCGTATAAGTGTAACTCCATTTTTAAATTATCCTTAGGAACATAGTAGGCTCCTTTTTGATAAGAGCAAATACTGTAGCTGCTGGAACGCTGCTGTGTGCTCGAAAACCATTTTATATCATCTGAAAGAACATTAAATCATGAAACGATCGATCGGAGCAAAGACACTCGCGTTCCCGACGCCAACATGGGTTGTCGGTACATATGACCTGAACGGAAAGCCAAATGCCATGACCGTAGCCTGGGCCGGGATCTGCTGTTCTGCTCCTCCCTGTATCAGCGTATCGTTACGCAAGGCTACCTATAGCTATGCAGGCATCATAGAAAACAAGGCATTTACCGTAAGCATTCCTTCCGAAGACCATGTAAAAGAAGCCGATCACTTTGGCCTCGCAAGCGGAAGGGATGAAGATAAATTCAAGGCAACCGGTCTGACCCCCGTAAGGAGCGAGCTTGTACCTGCCCCCTATGTCGGAGAGTTCCCTTTAGTTCTCGAATGCAGACTGCTCCACACTCTTGAAATAGGACTTCACACCCTGTTCGTTGGAGAGATAGTCGATATCAAGGCAGAAGAATCCGTACTGGATGAAAAAGGAGATCCTGACATAGAAAAGATCCGGCCTATAATATATGGGACAGGGAACAGGAGCTACTACGGCATTGGACGTGATCTTGGAAAAGCCTTCTCGATAGGGAAAGAACGCTGAATGATAAAAAGCGATGAGATCAAGGGTCTGCAGAACTCCTCTATTTCGGGGTCAGTATTTAAGTGGGCAAGTTTTTGCCCCTAATATGGGACATTGATGTGCATAATCTATTTTAGCCAATTGTTTTTGATCGTCAGAGTATTTTTGCAGAACTGTAATATAGGTGTTTAATATGGGAACAGACCGGAAATTATTCCAAATTTTGCTAATTGCATGTATCTTTGGCACGATAGCTGTACTGCCTTATACTATTACTCTTCAGGGAGAACTACTTCAGGATTTACCTGTACCTTTATACGTCCTCCTGACTGCCCAGCTTATCCAGGCCATAGTCCTGTTTGGTATCGCTATCTTTGTAGGCCTTCACCTTGCCAGGAAAGTTGGACTTGGTCTCCCGATCCTTGAAGGATGGCTGGAAGGCAGGGAAGTTAAAAGTTATTTAAGATCGATACTTGGAATATCGATCGGGCTTGGAATTCTGGCCGGCATCCTTATAATCGGACTTGATCTTTTGTTTTCCTTTGCCGGTGTATCGATCAATCTAGCTCAGGCTTCAATAAATCCTCCTGCATGGCAGGGCTTCCTTGCATCGTTCTATGGCGGGATAAATGAAGAGGTTCTGTTAAGATTATTCGTAATGACCCTCATTGCATGGGTGATCTTCAGGATCAGAAAAACAGAAGAAGGAAAGCCAACAAACACAGTTATGTGGTTAGCTATCATTATAGCAGCTGTTATTTTTGGTATTGGCCATCTGCCAGCAGTAATGGCTATAACAACGCTCACACCCCTGGTAATTGTACGTACCATTATTCTGAATGCTGTTGGCGGGATAATTTTTGGATGGCTTTATTGGAAAAAGGGTTTGGAATCAGCCATGATATCGCATTTCTCTGCGGATATAGTGTTGCATGTGATCTTACCATTGATAGCGGTGATCTGAAGTACTATCTTTTCCACCAATACGACAACTATTCTGGGAAAAGTTAGGGAGGAAGGAGGTCTGGCAAGTAATGACTGACCACTGACGAGTATATGGAGAGTTTCTTCCAGAAACCCTTCATATCCTTTCCAAAGCCGAAAAACGTACATTTGAACAATTCTGTCCTTCTCTTCATGAAATATGGACACGAAGAATTAGATATGTTTAATAAACAATACAGAATTAAATATATATCCTTAAACATTTGCTATCTCTTTGATCTTATTAAGTACCATGATAGCATCTTGTTTTTTAACATCCTTCTCATGGTTACGGCAATAGTCCAAAAGTTTTTTTCCCGCTTCTTCTGAAATTATCCCGGCCTTTGTCCCCTCCTGTACCACTCCAAGATAGCTTCTCTGTCCGTATTGTGTCTTCTTGGCTATCTCAATTAGTTCAGAACATGAAGCTGGGAATATAATTCCTTCTTGCGATGCAGTTTTTAATGTTTCACGTATGTTCACCATAGGAGCGGACACCGGTTCAAAAGTATCGGGGTTAGTAGCCACTGCGACTTCATCATCGTCCTCGATGATACCATCCCTGTACCATTCGTATATTCTCCCTACACCTATCATACCATGTACATCAAGCTCAGAGGCCCTCAAAGCTCCCATGCTGCTGCCCCCAACAACCGTAACACCAGTTTCAAGGGCTTTAATGATCTCCTTGTGTGCTACAGCAGCCCTGTTAAAGAAAATGCCATCAATGATGCCTATGATCTCATAACCTTCACGGAGCACATCGTCTATATTACCCCTGAAGATGGGGGGCTTGTATGTGGCATCCAGCAGTGTCCCCGCCTCCTGATGGCTTATGCTGGTGCCAGTGAACACTACGATCCTCTTATCGGTCATCAATGGGCCATTCTCCGCTTCCAGGGTCTCTCTTCTGCAGACAGTTTTCTGCGAGGGGCTTTCTTTATCCTGCCGCCCATGCGTTCGCGGTCAATGGTGTACACTTCGAATGTGGGCACTATGATCCGTATTACTGGTACGCCAATGCTCTTTCTGGAGAGGTCGACAACTACTGCACGTTCTGCTACATTGCCTATCTTTTCAAGCAACAGAGAAATATTAGCACAAGGACGGTCATTGGACAGATCCTCTATATCTTTAAGGTATACTTTTTCCCCTTCTTCATACCAGTAGCTGTTCATACGTTTGATGCGTTCATAGCCAATATCCCTTACAAACTTCTCTCTTTCAGTATCCTCCCTGGCACCATGTATCTGTACAACTCTTGACTGTGCAGCTTCAGTAATAGCCCTCCTCACAGCTATGGAAGGATCGAGGTGGGATCCCGCACCCATTACAAGCAGTGCTGGGTCCTTTAGCTGCACATCGTCCAGAGCAGCTACCACTGTAGGAACATCAGTATCATGGAACAGCAGCCAGAGTTTGATATCGATGCCTTTCTCTTTACACATCTGAGCAAGCCTGTAGTTCTCCCCGTCATCTTCAGTGAGCACTATTTCCTTTCCGGGAAAACGATTGAACTCTGCAATGCTTAAGGCATCCCTTTCCAAAACTTCCAGCAATCCATGAAAAATAGCCTCTTCAAGCGTATTACCTGCAGCCAGACCATTTGTATTGGTACGGAAAAGCTTCACAGAAAGCCCAGGTGTATCGTACGGATGGTATACGGCATTAGAGGGTACCAGAACCTCTTCTTTTTTCAGCAGGTCCCAGCCGGTCGTCCATTCAACACGGGAAGAAGGCATCAGCTTTTCGGAGAGCAGGAGTGAGTGGGGTTCTATAAGAGTATAATTACCACTGGCTATTTCCGGAGTATCTATGAACTCTTTGGAAGCTATTCCCTCATGCACATCTTTATTAATGCCGCTGCGTTCTGCAAGACATCGCTCAAAGCTTTCCATCATTGCAGATATACGCGCTTGCACCTCATTCGCTCCCTTTCCGGAGTATACGGAAATGGTGCCCTCAGCGGCACTGGGCCTGATACTGGAAAACACGGGTATGCCTATCCTGTCAAGATCGGTGATATTAGCAATACGGGTTACTCCGATATCTTTAAGCAATGGCTGAACCCTTTGCAGGGTTTCCTCTTCCGTGAACACGCGCTGGGTTCCCTCTATATAGGTAAGGGATTCGTCTATGATTATCTCGGGCATTATTATCGAAACTCTTCTGCATGTATTATATCTTTTACGACGGCACTCTTTGCCCAGATATTGAGTAGGCGCTAGATATTTATATAATAAAAGCTAAATAGAAGTTTCAGCAAGCCAAAAATAGATAAATATGTTTACTATGTAAATAATAATGTCTGGCGGCTTGTCCTGTCAAAAAAGAGAGCTGAGGTGTAATATGAATCCAAAAATAGAGGAGAAAAGTAGGAAAAATAATTCCCGCCGTTCATCCACTGATTGTTATACAGTGGTAGGTGGGGTCATAAAAGGCAGGCTTGACCCAGAAGATATGGACCTGTACCGTTTCATGGTCGGTGGTCTTCAGGCGAAATAGTCTGCAAAACTATTTTTTACAGGCTGGCGTATTAGGTCGCATGTACGACCTGCCAGCAATCAGAAAGGACTTTCCTCTTCTTGAGGAGTTTATATATCTTGATAATGCTGCTACAACACAGACGCCTGTGCCGGCAGTAAAAGCAATGGAAGAGTATTTTTACAAATATGCTGCCAACCATGGCAGAGGTGCCCATAGGCTTGCGCGGATGACTACCGATAAGTATGAAGATGCACGGGAAACAGTTGCATCATTTCTTAACGCTGATATAACTGGAACTGTGTTCACCCGTAATGCTACAGAGGGCATCAATATGGTAGCTTATGGGCTCCATTGGAATCCCGGAGACCATGTGATAGTGTCCATTGTGGAGCATCACTCCAACCTGCTGCCATGGTTGAGGCTACGTGACCATGGAGTAGATGTAACAGTTGTACAGGCCAATGATGAAGGAATTGTAGAACCTGAACAAGTAGACTTAGCAATGACAGATAAAACACGTTTTGTGGCTATCAACCACGTAACAAATGTTTTCGGCTCTGTTCAGGATGTCAGAAAGATGACCCGGATCGGACATAAAAATGGTACACAGGTACTCATAGATGCCTCGCAGTCCGCAGGACACATGCCATTGAACATGAAAGAGATAGGAGCTGATTTTCTGGTAACCCCGGGACACAAAGGATTACTGGGTCCGCAGGGCACCGGTGTTCTCTGTCTCAGGGATCCCGATTCAATTGAACCAATGTACTTAGGTGGAGGCATGGTCAATTCTGTATCAATAGACAGTTATCAGATAGAGGCAAGCCCTGCACGCTTTGAGGCCGGTACTCCCAATATCCCCGGAGTCATTGGCCTTGGCAGAGCTGTGGAGTATGTAAAGGATGCAGGTATTGAGAATATAGTGAGGCATGAAACAACACTGGCAAAGAAAGCCACTTCTCTGCTGGCTGAAATTCCTCTGGTGCAGGTGTATGGTCCTGAAAACAGGGTATCTGTTGTGCCTTTCAATGTGCAGGGTATGAATCCACATGATGTGGCCATTATCCTTGATCAGACACGCAAGATATGTGTGCGTAGTGGTTATCACTGTGCTATGCCCGCAATACAGAGCCTTGGTTTAAGTGGCACAGTACGTGCGTCCTTTGCCCTCTACAACACTATGGAAGAAGTAGAGGCGCTTGTAGAAACAGTTTCAGGTATAGCTACACTTGTTGCCTGAAAGCATATTTAAAAATACGATCAAATAGTGTTCTGGGGAGTGGTTCGTTGAAAAAGATATTGATCCGGAATGCTACAGTTAGCGATATAGGGCATATAATGGACATAGAACATGAATCTTTTTGTGAGAGCGTGCATGAGGACATAGCGGTTTTTAGAGATCGCATCACAACTTTTCCTGATGGGTTCCTTGTTCTGGAAGTAGAAGGGCATGTTTGCGGATATATATCTTCAGAGATATGGAACTACTCGCAGAATATACGAGAAGACATGTTCTATCTGGACCACAGCATCAACAAGGTCCATGACGTTACCGGTTCAGAGCTGTACATCTCGTCTATAGGTATCCTTAAAAGCTATCGAGGAAAAGGATATGGAAAACTGTTGTTTTCAGAACTGTCCAGAAAGATCACTGAAAAATACACTATCTCAAGCATGATCCTGATAGTTTCAGCTCAGTGGATAGCTGCAAAACGGATCTATGAGAACGATGGTTTCAGGGAAATAAAAAGGATACATGGATTTTTCGATGATGTTACTCATTCGGATGCTATTGTAATGAGAAAATACACTCTAGATAATAAAACTGAGTTTTCGGACATGTCTTTCAGACGCTAATTGAAACAACATTTTATATTAATATAATGTAATTTACTTTATGAACAAGGAGGCATCTTATTGAGCAAGGACATGTTGATGTGGGACGAAACCATTTTCAGGAATCCTGAAATACTTGAACTCGATCATGTTCCGGAATATTTTGCTCACAGAGATTGCCAACTGCAATCGCTCAAATTTTCTCTCAGGCCTGCAACAAGAGGTATGAGGCCTCTCAACTGTCTTATAAGTGGTCCTCCAGGCACCGGAAAGACAACAGCCGTTAAAAAGGTATTCGGTGAATTGCAGGAGCATGTCAAGAACGTGGTCTTTGTTAAGATCAACTGTCAGATAGATTCCACACGTTTTGCAGTTATGGCCAGGATATATGAAAATCTGCTAAAGGTTTCCCCTCCTTCTTCCGGGGTGTCCTTTGGGAAAGTGTTCCAGAAGGTTGTGAACCATCTCATAGCTTCTGACAAGATACTTGTGGTTGCCCTTGATGACATCAACTACCTTTTTCATGAAGGACATGCCGATGAGGTCATGTACTCCCTTCTAAGAGCACATGAACAATACCCTGGAGCACGTATCGGGGTTATAGCCATTGTGAGCGATACGGGTACTATGTACAAGTTCGATCCCAGAGTAGGATCGGTCTTTTTGCCGGAAGAAATAGCTTTTCCGAGATATGAGTACAATGAGATACAGGACATAATCAATAACAGGGTGTACCACGCATTCTTCCCGCACGTAGTGCCCTCTGAAGTACAGGAAAAGATAGTTGAGTACACAGATCTTACAGGTGACCTGCGTATAGGGATAGATCTGCTTAAAAGGGCTGGTCTGAACGCAGAGAGAAAAGCAAGCCGCACTGTTTCTATAGAAGATGTAGAAAAAGCGTATGAAGCTTCCCGGCTTTTGCACCTGTGCAGGAGCATCGGTTCCCTTAATGAACATGAGAAGACATTGCTACGCCTGATAGCGCAAGGCAAGGATCCTCAGACAGGGGAACTTTACAAGGAATTCCATGAAACAACACAGCTTGGATACACTCGCTTCTACGAGTTAGTGGAGAAACTCAATGCTTCACAGTACATAGACGCAGACTTTTCCGGAAAGGGTATGCGTGGAAGGACCAGAATAATAAAGACCCGATATGATCCGGCAGATATACTACACTGCCTTGAAAAATGATACCTTTCTTTTAACGAGGAAAAAAAGAGATATAAGCGCAGATGTACTGCGCTCTTTTCTTTGGGAGATGTTTATTCCATGCCCATGCCGCCCATTCCTGGTGGCATGTTGGGTACCATATCTTCAGCAGATGGCCCTCCAGGTGCACGGGTCGAAGCGATGATGTCATCGATCCTGAGGATCATCACTGCAGACTCTGCGGCTGCATTGATCGCCTGGGTCTTGACCCTGAGAGGCTCCACAACGCCAGCCTGCCACATGTCAATGATATCGCCGGTGTACACATTAAGACCTGCGGTCTTGGATCCCTTCTCGTGGTGAGCACGCAGCTCCATGAGCTTGTCTATTGGGTCAAGTCCTGCATTCTCTGCAAGTGTCCTGGGGATGATCTCAAGTGCCTCGGAGAAGGCCTTAACTGCAAGCTGTTCCCTACCGCTGAGGGTTGCTGCGTATTCGTAAAGCCTCAGTGCAAGCTCGACCTCTGGTGAACCGCCGCCAGCTACCAGCTTCTCATCTTCTATGGCAACTCCGACCACTCTCAGTGCGTCGTGAAGTGCTCTTTCGATGTTGTCTATAACATGCTCGGTACCGCCGCGCAGCAGAATGGATACTGCCTTGGGGTTGTCGCATCCTGTAACAAAGGTCATCTCGTCGCCGCCGATCTTCTTTTCCTCTACCAGTTCGGCTTTGCCCAGATCTGTAGCTGTGATCTCGTCAACGTTAGTGATGAGCCTGCCTCCGGTTGCCCTTGCCAGCTTCTGCATGTCGCTCTTCTTGACACGTCTTACTGCAAAGACACCGCTCTTGGCTAGGAAGTGCTGGGCCATGTCGTCGATACCCTTCTGACAGAATACGACATTTGCGCCACTTGCCACGATCTTATCAACTATGCTCCTGATCATTTTCTCTTCCTGGTCAAGGAATGACTGTAACTGTTCAGGAGATGTTATTGAGATCTCTGCATCAACTTCGGTTTCCTTAAGCTCGATGGCCGTGTTGATAAGAGCTATCTTTGCATTTGGAACCTTCTTGGGCATGTTGCTGTGTACACGTTCTTTGTCGATGATCATGCCAGTGATGAGCTCGGATTCCTCGATACGTGCTCCTACCTTTTTCTCAACACTGATGTTATCCATCTCGACCTTGTTCTTACCATCGGTATCAACAATGCTCTTAATAGCAGATACTGCTATCCTGGACAGTACATTCTTGGAGGCTTCTGCACCCTTTCCGGTCATTGCTGTACCGGCGATGTTCAGGAGAATGTCCTCATCATCGATAGTTACCTCCCTTGCAAGGGTCTGCAGGATCTCTGCGGCCCTTTCTGAGGCAAGCCTGTATCCGGAAGCGATGATTGTTGGGTGAACGTCCTGCTCGATGAGCTCTTCTGCCTTCTTCAGCAGCTCACCTGCGATAACCGCTGCTGTGGTAGTACCATCGCCTACTTCATCGTCCTGGGTCTTAGAGACCTCAACGATCATTTTTGCAGCCGGGTGCTCGATATCCATTTCTTTAAGGATGGTTGCACCATCATTGGTTATAACAACGTCTCCCAGACTGTCCACCAGCATCTTGTCCATGCCTTTTGGTCCCAGGGTGGTCCTCACTGCTTCTGCAACTGCCTTTGCGGCCATAATATTGTTGCTCTGAGCTTCTCTGCCTTTTGTTCTTTGGCTTCCTTCTCTTAAGATGAAAATCGGCTGTCCAGCCATCTGTCCTGCCATTTACTTTTATCCTCCTTAATAGTGTAATAAGGGATTAGTTCTATCAGACGTTTTTTAATGATTGTGGTTCTATATAACCGTTACGCATGAGCTGAATTGAACCCACTTTAAAATAAAGTGTGGAAAATCACAGGATGATATCGAAAACATTATGATCACCCTGCATTGAAAAAAGAAAAATCTTTACTTGACTATAGACTTCGGAGAGCGCCTTATGAATCTCCGCTTTGCACCGGATGCCATGTATCTCTGTGCAGGACCAGGGTGCGCCTTAGATTCCTTTGATTTCTCTACCTTGATGGTCTTACCTTTTCTTCCTTTGACCTTTGCCCATTCGATGCTGCCTGTTTTACCCATTGTGAATCCTCATGTAGTATTTGAATGTCGATAATGTAATCATAAGTAAGTTTAGCATTAGAGGCGATGCTCATAATTAAACTTTACGGGGATAATGCTCTTTCTGGACTTTACTGTAGAATACCTTCAGAATACACTGAAGATAGACTTAATAACGTGCCGGTCAAATGTTGTTCATCATCAATGGAGTTGGTCATTGTAGTCAGACCATCTATAGAAGAACAGATACTTGACGTAAGAAAAGAGCTCCATGATCTGCAGGAATACCCCATGGACAAGTTCTGTAAGATCATCAAAGAGGTAGGCTTTGAATGCGATATGTGCGCAAAATGTTGTACGAATGAGTTCAATGATCATATTTTCCTGTTAGATCAGGAAGTACATCGTATCAGGAATATAGCACCTGATGCATTGAAGCCTGCACCATATTTTGAATTCTGTGATAACAATGGTACTTTCTATGTTTCGGGTTATGCCCTGCAGACCAGAGCAGATGGATCGTGCATGTTCCTTGAAGGGGGTAGATGCCTGATCTACGATGAGAGGCCCATGATATGCAGGCTTTATCCATATATGCTGTATAGAGAAGCAGATGAGTCAGGAAATGTGGACTGGAGGCAGATAAGTGGTCTGAACGAACACGGATGCTACCATTCAGAGATAAGCGATGAAGAATGCACTAGGATAGCGTCCCTGACTAAAGAGTACGAAACAGAATACCTTCGGCATCAGATCTGGTTTCTTGAAAAGGTCAATGAACATTTCAAGAAACACCACTTGAAACATGTCCAGAGCATCTATGACCGCATGATGCGAAATATGAAAAAAGGTGCAAAAGTGAGAGTAATGGTGTTTTGTAATGGGGAATTCGAAGAGCATCTGCTTTAAAAACTAATATGCCTCGGTCTTATATATCTTTCACTCCCACGAACCCGTGATCTTGCCGTTCAGGGCAAGCTTACCAAGTTCACTGTTGACCTTCTCGCTGACCTTGCTCGGTGACACTTGTGCATAAGGGGTCCCTGGTAACGGTTCAAGATAATGTGCCCGTACTTCACCGCCTTTGATGCATATCCACTTTATGAGTTCCAGGCTCATCTGCTGTTCTTCTTCGGTCTCATCAGGGAAACCCAGAATAAAGTCTACAGTAGGCGTGATCCCATGTTCGAAACAGCGTTCAACGGCTATTTCCACTTCCCTCACACTGTGGCCCCTATGGATATCTCTGAGAACACGTTCACTGCCGGACTGTGCACCAAGACTGATCCTGTCATTGGTACAATACTTGTTCACCATTTCCAGAGATCCGTCCGTCACGAACTCTGGCCTCACTTCCGAAGGAAAAGTGCCGAAATAAATGTCCTTGTTTTTCATCGCATACAAAGCTTCCAGTAGTTTTTCCACCTTGTCGAACCTCGGATGTACACCATCACTTCCATAGGCGAACGAATTGGATGAAACGAACCTCAGATCCCTGTAATGCTGAGCATACTTCACTATGGAATCGATACTGCGGTGCCTTACCTTGCAGCCGAACATCTGCGGGATCTGGCAGTATTTACACTTCCATGGACATCCCCGGCTGATCTCTATGGGAGCCTTGATAAGATGCGGATCAAAGCAGGGATAATCGTCCAGTTCTATTGGTTCTCTTTTAGGGGTGTAGATCACTTTCCCGTCGGTACTCTTATAGGCAATGCCTTTGACCGTGCTCACATCCCTCTCTTCCTTTAATGCTCTTACAAGTTCTGGAAGAGTTTCTTCCCCCTCTCCAATCACAACATAATCAAAATACTTTAAAGTACCTTCCGGATCCCCGGATGGATGAGGGCCACCTGCTACGAAGATAGAATTTGTGGTGGCATTCTCCACTTCCCTGAATACGCTCGCTGCCTGCCTTGTAACCAGGCTGTAGATCATTATACCATCAGTTGGTGCTTTAACCCTGCGTATGTCGGGCAGCAGAGGTGCAAGCGCAGCAAGGCTGAAAGCGTTCTTCCGTTTCCACCTCAGACAAATATCCATTAGTACACCACTTTTCTACTACGTTTTTTCATCATTACGTCTATTATCCTTCAGTCACTTCCACATAACCTTCACTGCTATTT
Source organism: Methanomethylovorans sp. (assembly GCA_020854785.1). Lineage (GTDB taxonomy): Archaea > Halobacteriota > Methanosarcinia > Methanosarcinales > Methanosarcinaceae > Methanomethylovorans. The sequence continues at coordinate 4,132 of JAHFZE010000084.1, read as the reverse complement.
ACTTTTATACACATCCCATCCATTAGGATAGAATATGGGTCCTTCTCCAGCCTGTCCACTAGGGGTATAGCAGAAATAATAGCACCCACAGCAACTATAGGCTCAGATTCCAGGTTGATCATGGCTGCAGGGGCAACACCATTCTTAAAGAGCTGGTATATTACATAGGAGCCCACAGTCGAGCCCTTCCCATGAGGGAAGACCAAGACCTTGTCCTTGATCGACCGCCCGAAAAGTTCATGGTTAGCATCCACCACTTTACCGGTCTTAGGGTCTACGTTTCCCAAAAAAGAGATGTTATCGCGTGTGATCAGCACTTGCCCTTCTGCACATCCACGGGAAATGGTACGGCATTTGACCTTCATTCGTTCAATGCCTCCTTGATGCACTTATATATGTCACCAAAAAGTGTGGGCACTCCACACATTCCAGGTACGTATGCCAAGGCTTTGCCGGAATTCACCATCATGGTCTTATATCTTTCAGTTGCCGGTGATACCACCATACAGGTATCGCAGACCACTTTTGCCCCACTCTTCTCAATGGACCGTACAAGTTCGAAATGTTCGTTTGCAACTTCTCTGGAAGTGCAGATCCATACTTCCTTATTTACGGTCTTGCCTTCAAGCAATCCTGCAATAAGGGAAAGCTCAGCCGGGGAGCAATGCGGACAGCCGATGGTTATGATCTCCAGGTCTTTGATATCCGGTTCTGCTCTGTCGTATATTTCTCTGATCTGACTTTCCTCGATGATCATGTTCTCTTCAGGCCTTGTAATTTTGTTCTTCCTGGCTTCAGGGGTAATGCCTTCCACATGGTACAGGGCAACAGCACCAGATGCAGCCATGGCAGCACCGAGGGCCTTCAGTTCTTCGTTGTCAGGCTTTCCTTTCAGGATGAACAGAGGCACTCCGCTATCTACCATCTTCCCTGCTATGTACCCAAGGGCACCGTAGTCAGATCCCTCAAGTTCGCACTCCACTGTAACCAGTACTGTGGGTTTACGCATCTCATCCAGATGATAACCGTAATTGGCTGTCTTACCCACAAGAGCTGCAGAAAGAGCTGATGGACCACCTTCTCGGTTTGTCCTTGCCCCGATGACGGAATTTGCATAGGAAACTGCCGAGGATTCGCTCCACGCAAGATGGTCTCCGTAGGTGGCATCGAACCCTTCCAGATAATAAGGAGTGCATGTGCATTTGGCACTGATACCCAGCTTTTCGTATGCTTCTATGATCAAATGCTGCTTGTGTGCAAATTCCGGGTCTATCCGCATTTTTTTCCAGTCCTGCAGATCCATGCCCGCTGGATTGAGTATGGAAGGTATTCTAACCTTCCCGTGCAGATCAGATATCCATTCCAGTCCAGCATCACCTATGGTCTTGTATGAAACACCTGCTATCTGTGCGCTCTTGACAGGGATAAGCCTGTCAGCACCGTAAATATCACCCAAGGCAACGAGTATCTCAATGGCTTTTTGGAGTGTCTCTCCTTCTTCGCCATCGAGCATTGCCTGTTCTTCTTTTGTAAGGTACATGGTACACCTACTCGGGCATCTTCGCCCTTTCGAACATCTCCGCATGTTTCAGGACTTTAGTGGCATCTATGCCTATCTTCGTGGTCGTGCCGTCCGGAGCACCTCTCGGGTCAAGGGAGCTTCCCCTCACATTGGGAATGATCATGGCGTCCATATCTCCCTTTACCCGGGTCGCAATGGCAAATTCCACATCCTTCGGGTCGAAGATATCGATGTCCTCGTCCACTACCACCACATGCTTGAGACTGGTGTGGCTCGCAAAAGCTGCCATGATCGCGTTCTTCCCGTCGCCTTCTGTCTGTTTCTCGATCTGCACCAACGCATGCAGATAACAGCATCCACCTTCTGTGAGCACCACGTTCTTCACCGTGGTCACCTCGCTCACTGCCCTGTATATCTTCGGTTCGTATGGCACTCCCATCATAAGCAGGTGTTCTGGTCCTGCCGGGAGGATGCCGTGATAGATGGGGTCTTTCCTGTGCATGATCCTTGTAATATGGATCACAGGTTCAGGACGGATCTCATCATAAGTGCCGGTGATATCGACAAATGGTCCTTCTGGAACGCGTTCCGCAGGGTCGATGTAACCTTCCAGTACAATCTCCGCATGTGGGACCTTTACTCCATTGCCACATTCAAATAACTCCACCGGGGCATCTTTCAGAGCTGCAGCATAGTGGAACTCTTTGCCAAGTGGCACACGGGTGGTAGAGGCGAATGTTATTACGGGATCTGCACCGATGACGATGGCCACAGGGAGCTTGTCCCCTTTGGATGCTGCCTTTTTATGCAATACATAAGTATGTCGCGGAGGCACAAGCCTTGCAGCCAGCTTGTCCTTGCCAAGCACCATCAAACGATGGATGGATGCATTCATGGAACCTTCGTACTCACTGACCACGATACCGGCAGTGATGTACAGGCCGCCATCCTTTGCAAAATGTTTCATTATAGGAAGGCTGTACAGATCTACCTGCTCATCCACAACTTCCATAGTAGAAGACTTGGAAACTATTACGACTTCCCCGTCCGGCTGCACCTCGGAGAGTCTCTGAATGATCATATCCCGTGGCACTCCGAACATGGATGCAAGCTCATCCCTTGTACCCAGCAGGTTCATAATTGCCTTCTTTCCATCAATATCATGAAAAAGCACAGGCCCTTGAGTATTTTTTGCTATCCTGGGTGCTTCGAACTCCCTTGAAACTCTCTGCCTGATCTCCGTGATCTTGCCATTGCTTTTTAGCTGCTCTATAAAGTCTCTCATCGTATCTGGTTATTACATGCTCTGAGGGATACATACATTTTTCGTGTCCCCATTGCAAGTTACACGGATTACGCTAATGGAACAACATCCAGATCTGATTTAAGGAACTATTTCAAAGAACCAAAAGGTAGTATGTTAATGAAAAGGTAGTATGTCACTAAAATATCGGATCCCATGCCTAGATAAGGGGCAGAAGGATGCCAGCGTAGAAATTGAGGGGAATGATGTTGGGTGGTTTTATACTGGCATCCTGCGGAGGCGAAGAACTGGTCTGTTCTCCTTTCGATATTTCCCACAATTGTTCGTAGGATATAGAACGTCTTAGGGTTTTTTTTGTATTTAAAACTACTGTATGAAAAATAGTTAGGTAATTTTTAATATAATAAATATGCCTGAATCTACAAATGCGTTGTGAATTTGATATAATAAAAATTCATTAAGCACTTTTTATGTATGATTTGTTTTATCACACTATCTCATCTTTGACCATTGACTTCCTTCTCTGTCATTGAGTTTTAAGAGACACTTCAGATTTTTCCCATCATAGAATATTGTCTGATATACTGAATCATAATTATGAAATAGTACCTGCTGATATAATGTTACACAATAATAACAAATGTATGAGATGAGTTGCTGATGTGACATGGGGAGGCAAAGTGTCGGGGTTATCTCAGGTGGCGGTAGTTTTCTGGGGCAGCACAAAATACTGGCCAGTTTTTTCAGTATCTGGGGACTTTACCCAGTGGGGGTATTCAAAGGAGAGCCTGATCTCTGGAAAAATAAGGTATGATCAGATAGTGCACCCCGAAGATGTGCAAAAGGTCACTGGCTTTATCTTAAAAAGGATAGCTGAAGGTTATACTGATGCAGTACAGCAATACAGGATAATTGACTCTTCCGGGAATGTCCATTGGGTAGAGGAAATATCTCTTTTCCACACAGGAACTCACAATAGCCTTTCCTATCAGGGGATATTAAGAGATATAACCACAGAACAGGAAAACCTGTCCCGCAGGATACGTCTTGAAAATCTCATAGCGAACATAGCTTTGAATTTTTCCAATCTGCCGGATGATCGGATAGATGAAGGAATAAACAAAGCCCTGGAGCTGATAGGTGAATTTGCAGGCGCCAACAGAAGCTGCCTGTTTGAAAGCTCATCTGATGGCAGATCCACTAACAAGACCTATGAATGGTGTGCTTCGGGAATAGAGCCTTTCAAAAGTTTCCTTTGTAAAATACCTGTGGAAAGCATTCCGTGGCTATATGGAAAATTGCTGGATAACCAGACAGTCTTCATCCCTGATGCTGACTTGCTGCCC
>JAHFZE010000102.1 GCA_020854785.1 Methanomethylovorans sp. | reverse complement strand
CTTCTGCCTCTTTTTATGTATTCTCTGAAACTCATAACAGAGGTGCGTCAGGATGCATTATATGTCCGCTTCTTTCCTTTTCACTTTTCTTTCAAACACTATCCATACACAGGCATGAGAAGTTATAAAGTGCGGGAATACCGTCCCCTCAGAGAATATGGCGGGTGGGGCATACGTTATGGACGCAAGGGTATGGCTTACAATGTGAGTGGTGATCGCGGGGTGCAATTGGAGTTCAATGACGGGAAAAGTCTGCTCATAGGATCACAGAGACCTGAAGAACTGGAACGATACATGCATATAGCTATGAGAAAATAATATGCTCTTTTGCCAAGATCGAACCTAATACTTTTATGTATGCTTAACCTAATACATCACGGAGATACCTAATGACCGATAATACACAGATCGTACTTGAAGCAATGAAGAACGCCGGAAAGCCACTGAGACCAGGGGATGTTGCCAAGATCACCGGGATCGATAGCAAAGAAGTAAGCAAGATCATCAGTTCCCTGAAAGAGGAAGGCAAAGTAATCTCTCCCAAACGCTGCTATTATTCTGCTGAATAAACAGTTAACTACTTTTGAGGATTCCAATAAACTTTTAAAATTAATTCACACATTTTTTATGAATTATAGGAAGCTAAGGAGCAAAGAAAAGAACAACAAGCTTTGCGTCCTCGCAACCTTGCATCTTTGAGTTTCAAATGATCTTCAGTAAAAAATGAATATGACCTTAGATCAAAAAACAACAACAGAGCGAGTTCTAATAGATCAAAGAGGATTTCAATTACCTTATTTTTTTGATCGATTATCTATATACATCATATTAGACAATTTTCAAATAACGGGATTTTTCGAAATCCTCTTTCGAATACTATGGGTACGGGGTTCTAACGTACATTTTACTGAATTCGACAGGTATTTATCTAAGATACTCAGACATATGCTTGTATTATCTGCTTATAAAGATGTAATAGGGAGTGTAATCCATATGGTAGTTATTGTTGATAGGAGTCTCTGTACAGGATGCGGACAATGTGTCGATACCTGTCCCGTAGAAGCGCTTTCATTGGGTTCCGATGACATTGTCATTGCTGATGCGGACTTATGTGTTGATTGTGGACAGTGTATAGATGTATGTCCGGTTGAAGCTCTCTCATAGGACTGAAAGAACTGGATTTTTCTGATCACTGTTCCATATTTTAGGAAAATGTATGCTGTATCCAATAGTTCTAACTAGTGGGATCAAATGCATTTGAATTTGTAGGACCGCTGGAAATATGTACGAGAAGGATGCGACAGACACCGGTCCTTAGACAAGTTCAATTAAAGTATTTATTAGGTTAATTTCAAGGAGTGTAGTGCATATATGCCTAAATCAATTTCGAAAGGTATCATTGATAACGATTCGGGTCAGAAGGCTGTGGATGCTTACCTTGCCACTGTTCCAGAAGATGCGCGTGCCGCACTGATAAAACTTCGTAAGATGATCCAGGCGGCAGCGCCCAATGCAACAGAAGGCATTAGTTATCACATACCTACCTTCAAGTACAAAGGTTCCCTTGTAGCTTTCGCTGCATTCCCTACTCACTGCAGTTTTTATGTCATGAGTCCGCAAGTCATGGACGCTCACAAGGAGGAGCTCAAATCCTATGATACTGCAAAAGGTACGATCCGCTTTCCCGTCAATAAACCTCTGCCTGCTTCGCTTGTGAAAAAGCTCGTAAAGGCACGCATCGAGGAAAATGAGAAAGCTTAACCTGATAAAGAAAAGATTCTATTTATGATACATGTGCGATCTAACGTGGGTCTATCTTCCAGATGGTCACAAGGATTTTAAGTTTGCTGCCGTTTTTTTCGTTCATCACCAATAATTTTTCAATGAGTTTGTTTCTGTTGTATTTATCTTATATACTATGCAATTCAAATGTAAATCATTCGTTCAAGGGGGAGTGAATTATAGCAGACAAAACCATTAAAGTTTCTGAAAATGTCCCGGGCCCGTATTATGTAGATGACGAGTGTATAGCATGCGAATTATGTGTGGACACAGCTCCGGATCATTTCAAAATGGCTGATGATAGGCCACAGGCTTATGTTTTCAAGCAGCCTGGAAATGATGAGGAAAAGGACCTTTGTGAAGATGCATTAGGCGTTTGTCCTGTCGATGCCATAGGAAATGACGGATAAGCCTATTGAGATCATGTTGAACTGTAATAAACTATCTTTTTTTTAATGACCTCGGTCATCTTATGTCGCATTCCAGCTTCGTGGAGAAACGGCGGCAATATTCAATATCGGATATCCCTAAAGTAGCTTTTGTATATTCTTTCTGTCTGTTCAGTTCATTAAAGGAAGCAAGTATTGTTTCAGAAGGTGTTCGGTTATAATCCTGTACGCTTTGTATCCCCATTTCATGCAGGATCTTTGCATATTCGACACCCACACCATTTATCCGTAACAGGTCAATGATATGTAAAGCATATTCCAGCCTGTTAAGAGGAATGTTCAGTTTTTCGGACAATTTTTCTCTTTGTGCCGGTGTTAACATGGCTTCATAGTAGTGCTTTGTGTTCTTTAGACCTTCTTCAGCAAGTCTTCTTAGTTCTTCTTTTGTGAATACTGTTAATTTTTCCAGAGGTAATACTTTCACGATATAACTATTCACCATTCTATTGAGTACTAATAGATAGGCTTCATCTATCCCAGTTTCTTCTGATATTGCCGGATGATCATTCTTGTTCCTGAGAAGGTCATGTACATTTTGCAGGTTCTTAAGACCTTCATTTTTCAGTTTCTGCATATTCAGCGACAGATCCTTAAGTATGATCCGTTGTGATGGCAAGAGATACACAGTAAGTAAAAGGTCCTCGAATTCTTCTAACGAAAATGTTGTAAGGTCCACAGAATACATCATTGATCACATCACTGCGAAGAATAAGGTATGCAGGCATATAATTTAAACAATATTGTACCTCCAGCACAAAGAGCTATCGGTCTCTTTGTATATTTTCATTTCATTCTTTTCCAGAACCCTATGGGAACTATGGGAAGCAATGTTGGACCTTTCAGTTTCTGCTATTACATGCGCAATTCCTTTCTGTTCATGGCCCACTGGACAATAGCGTTTACAGTTTCGGTCATGTAACCTCTATTCTGATGTGCAGGTTCTGTTCCATATCCTATCTCCACTTCGCAACTGATATTGAGAGTGCCCTTGAAGCATATATCATCAATAGCACAATTACCGGTTTTAGATATGATCCGCCATAAAGTGTACCATACATAATCCACCATGGTACGATTTTTGAAGACGGAATAGATCTGGCAGACACCTTATCATTGTTCTTTCACCTGATATCCACATCTAGTGCATTTCCATGTATGCACACAGATAATATCCCCACATTTTTCACAGCTCCATTTTTCATTTTCGAGCATCATAAAACTATCTATCCCGGTTTCCTTTATCTTTTTCAGGTTATCGATCATGCTCATCCCGTACTTTGTCCTGTATCTTTTATCGAGCTGTTTAAGTCTTGCACAGGGGAAACCTTTGCAGGAAAAACAGTAGTTTGCAGATGTTTCCTTAAGTTCTTCACAGTTCTTTATCTTGCAGACGAGACAATATTTTGGCTTGTTCAGGTCAGGGCTATTGCATCCCGGACATTTGTTCTTATCCCTCATGTAGGCCCGGCATATCCCACAGTTCATTCCACAGGGGGCTATCAAGGTCATATCGATATTTATTCGATGCATTACGCCTCATATCTTGTCAATGATCTTTTTCATATATGTTTCATAAAAACAACGCGGTGCTCACCCGGGCCACTATGATCACGCACAACATTGATCCCATCAATGGTATCTTTGCCAATAAGTTTCATCCCCATGCTTTTATGGAATGCTATAGACTCAAGATTTATAGGCTTTGTTATGGCTTTAATTCCTGAGCAATGCTTTTTTCTTGCGCATTCGATGAAATGCTCATAGAGCTTTCGGGCAAGACCCTGCCTGCGATAATTATCTCTCACGGACAATAGATGTGTATAGGCTATGGGCTCGGTCTGGGAATAGAAACCAAAAAGATACGCACAGACAGTGTCTCCATCCTTAATTACAAAGGCCGTGTTCCCGAATTCATAGATCAGCATGGGATGATGCAAATGCAATGTTCTGTCACTGCCCCAGAAATCATTGATGTTTGTAATGATCTGATCAAAATCGGCTTTACTGCAATTCACTATCTCCATTCTAGTATCCTCTTCCATGAACTTGAAGGAACAGCTTTTATCATATCTGAGCTTCGACTTTCAGAACATTATCTCATCATCAGCCTCTTAGTGGCCAATACCGCTTCTGCAGCGGTTTTTGCATATGCATCGGCTCCTATCAGGTCTGCATATTCCTGAGTAACGGGAGCACCGCTGACGATCAATTTCGCTCTGTTCCTTTCTTTCATATTTTCCAGCAGTTCCTTTATTTCACTGAGTCCGGATATGGATAATGTGGTCATTGAGGACGCAATGATAATATCAGCATCATGTTCAACTGCTATTTGAACAATTCTTTCAGCAGGTACGTCCTTTCCCAGATCCACCACATTGAAACCTTCAACACGTAACATGCTCGCAGCTATTTTCTTTCCAAGGTCGTGTATGTCGTTCTTTACTGTACTCATTATAACGGTCCCTTTATTTTCGGGTACCAGTTCAGTTCCGGCAATTTCTTCAAGGATCATTTTGGTCACATTTTCCATGATGTTCGAAGACAGGATGAACTGTGCAAGAAAATACTCCTTTTCGTCGAACTTTCTGCCTATTTCCACCATAGCCTCCGCTAATTTGCTCAGAAGCTTTGCAGGGTCATATTCGTTATCCATCCATTCTCTGGCAATTTCAAAGACTTTATTCTCATTGATCTGTACAAGGGCTTCATATCCCATATCCAGGAGATTATCTTCTTGTAACATAGGTCCTATATTTTTGGAGACAGGTGAATGCTAAATACTTTTTGATAGGTGCCTTTCCAAACAGATCTGAATACCCAAAAGTATTTATGTTAGGTGAACGCTAACTAATCAAACAGGCAGAAACATGGCAGAAAGAAAAGAGCATTTGTATATAGCTTTTGAAAATTTATTGAAGATGAAAAGCGAATGCTCTTGTGAGATCTTCTCCGAATGTGGTCTATCGGATATCACTGTGAAGCAGGTAGGATATCTAAAAACCATTGACGAGCACGGTAAAATAACTTTCAGTGGGCTCGCCAGGATAACCCGGAACTCTAAGCCCACTATCACGGAGATAGTTAACAGATTTGTTAAAATGGAGTGTGTGTACAGAGAAAGGTCTGTGGACGACGGCCGGATCTACTATATTTGTCTTACAGAAAAAGGACAGATGATAGCGCGTTCCGAAAAACACGCTTTATTGAAACTCATAGAAAAGATGTCAGAAGCATTGGATGAGAACGATATGGACACTCTTGTACAAATTCTTGAAAAGATAAGATGATATTTTGTCCGGATGTATAGTTAGGGAAAAACAAACTAAATAATACGTACTTCGAGATGATCAATAATGTATCCACAACAATCCAACGGTAACAAAGAAAGTATCGTAATACCACTTTTTGAGGTAGTGATATATCCTCATAGCCGGACAAAGTTCCTTATAGATAGGAATACCGGAGCAAAGCTATTAACTGAGATGAAGAATGGAGAGCCAATACATGCAATAGGATTGACGGTAAAGAGCGATAAACAGCCACCTGACCTTTCGGAGGATGATCTTTATAGAACAGGGAACCTTTTCCATATAACATCATTGCAGCCTGCAGATGAGGAATATCTCATCCATGTGAAAGCTATACAGAGGGTAGAAGCTTCTTCCCTGCACTTAAAGGATGGATCGTTCTATGCCAACTACGAACCAGTACCGGATATCCATGACCTTGATGAGAACTTCCAGGAAAATATACTGGCAGATGTAAAAAAGACCATACATGACATCAGCAGCCGTTTCCAGAGTTCAGAGGAACTCACGGGTCCGATAGCAGATATGGATTCCATAGATCAGATTATGGGCTACGTTATGCCATTTATGCCCTTACAGATAGCAGAAAAGCAGGAGCTTCTGGAAATAGTTTCTTTACGTAAAAGGTATCTTACCTTCCTTTACATACTGACCAAGCAGAAGGAGAACATCAACCTGCAGATAGAAGTGGCAAAGAAGGTTGCAGAGAAGGTCAACAAGTCACATCGTGAAGCCATGTTGCGGGAGCAATTGAAAATAATTCAGGACGAGCTAAATGATAATGAAGGTTCGGTCTCAGGGGAAGAAGGATACAGGGAAAGGATCGAGAGTTCAAAGATGCCTGATGAAGTGAAAAAGAAAGCCTTTGCAGAGTTAAAAAAACTTGAGAACAGCGGCGGTCATAATCCGGAAACCCCTGTGATCAGGAACTATCTTGACCTCTTGCTTGATCTGCCTTGGGTAATAGACGAGAAAAAGAACATTGATATCAATGAAGCCCGCAATGTGCTTGAGAGCAATCACAATGGACTTGAAAAGGTCAAAGAGCGGATAATCCAGCATCTTGCAGTGATGAAACTGAAGCATGAGAAGCAGGGTTCCATTCTGCTCTTT
>JAHFZE010000311.1 GCA_020854785.1 Methanomethylovorans sp. | reverse complement strand
TGAATTCATAGGTGACACTGGCATCCTTCATCAGGTATGCATTTGCAACATCCTTCAATGCTATATTTTCAAAATCCTCTACATTCCCGCCACCTCCGCCACCGCTGCTACTCTTTGTAGGACTGCTGCCTCCTCCACCTGCGCTATTGTCGGAAGGGAATGTATTGAGGCTGATACTTACTGCTTTTCCATTCAGTCCATCTCTATTGAAAGGTACCAGGGTATAATTATAGGTTGTATCACTGTTCAGGTCAGTGACCATATAAGTGTTTGTCCCGTTCATGGTAGCAATAATGATGTCATTCTGGCTTATTTCCACTTTCGTGGTATCGCTGGAGGCTTGCCATATCAATGTGATAGAGCTTGTGCTAATGTTCTTTCCTGAGAGTTCAAAGAGCTGGGGGAGCTTTAATATGGTTGCTGAGTCATTGACCCAGGTAGGATTAATGTTCCCGGAACCATCAACTGTCAGAATGCTGATAGTATATGTATCTCCATCGAAAAGGCCAGTCGCATTGTATGAGCTGACGGACTTATCTGATGTATCTGTGATAAATGCTCCATTTATGTACACTTTCACGTGGCTGAAGTCCGCATCAGCGGGATTTACCCATTTCCAGCTGATCCAGTCAGGACCTAAGCCGTTCTCTTCAAGACCTGTTACAGAAGCAGGTGCAGTTCTATCCGCAGTCTGTGCTGTATCTTCCATAAGCAAGGGGTTGATATTACCGGATGTATCCACAGTTCTGATACCTATTATGTATGTGGTTCCTTCTGCTAGTGTTGTTGCGTTATAATATCCATTGGATGTATTTGTGACGAACGTGTTGTCAATATACACCATGGCATGACTAAAGTCCTGATCTGTGGGATTTGTCCATGTCCATCTTATCCAGTTCGATCCGATGCTACTTTGTTTGAGATCTTCTACAGATGCCGGGGGTGTGGTGTCCTGAGGCTCAAGCATGCGGAACACGAAAAGACCATTATTGTGATCTGCCACAAATACATGATCACCAGATAAGGCAACACCAAAGGCATTGTCGGTAACATAACTACCCGCAAGCTTTGGTGTTGTTGGATCTCTGATGTCCGCTACCACAAGTCCGCTATCGCTGGCTGCTATGTATACCCGTTCATCTCTAACGACAATGCCATTTGCATAGCCAGCGGTCTTGTAAGTGCTGACAAGTCCTGGAGATGAAGGATCTGTGATGTCCAGGATCACGAGGCCATTGTTGCCATCAGCTATACAGGCTAAGTTCCCTGCAACAGCAACATCATTTGCATACCCGGTCGTATCATAACTACCAACAAATACTGGTGCAGCAGGATTGCTGATATTGACAATCACAAGGCCACTGAAACCATCGGCTATGTAGGCATGCTCTGCTGATATGTCAACGCTCTGTGCATCGTCGGTAACGTAACTGCCAGCAAATGCTGGTGCTGACGGGTCGGTGATATTTGCCATCAACAGACCTCCAAAAACACTTGCTATGTAGGCATAATTGCCCTTTATTGCAACATCTGTGGCATCACCTGAAGCATTATAATAACTGCTTTCGATTTTTGGTAATGCCGGATCGGTGATGTTCAGGATCGTAAGACCACTGTTTGCAATGTAGGCATAATTGCCTGCTATATCTATATCATATGCATGACCTTCAGTTCTAATGCTTCCTTCAATTCTTGGTACAGAGGGATCGGTGATGTTCACGCTTATAAGGCCATTGTTATAATCAGCAATATAGGCATAATTGCCGGAGGCAGCGACATCATTTGCATTGCGGGTGGTGCTGTAAGAACCAGTGGGTACTGGAGCTGTCGGATCAGTGATGTCCATAATAAGAATACCAGTACTGCTGCCATGCACGGAATTGATAAGATAGGCACGGCCATCTGCTACAGCTATGTCCTGCGCATTGCCTATATCGTAACTGCCTGTGAGTGCCGGTGCATCCGGATCGGTCATATCCAGGATCAAAAGGCTGTAGCCAGCCAAATAAGCATGGCCGTGAGATACTGCAATATCAGATACCATGTTTCCGGTTTCATAACTGCCTGCAAATACTGGTGCTTCCGGATCTGTGATATCCATGACCACAATGCCGCTACCATAGGATAGATAGGCATAGTTGCCTTCCACAGCAACAGTTCCCCCTTCCCCGATCCCAAAACTGCTTGTGAGCCTGAGATCATTCGGATCTGTTATATCCATAATGAGCAGGCTATAGTAATCCTCTCCATCCAGATCACCTTTGCTTATCACATATGCGTAGCCTTCTGATATGTCAATACTGTTCATCTCATCAGCGCCATAGGTGTTTATAATTGTAGGGGATGATGGATCACTTATATCTACGATGGACAGTCCGTTATTTCCGATCACGTATGCACTTTTCCCTGATAATGCAACATCATATGCAATACCTCCAATGGCATTGTTCCCGATGATCTGAGGCGAAAAAGCATCGGAGATATTCATTACAGTAAGGCCACTATCCCCATTGGCAACATAAGCATTGTTGCCTGATACTTTTACACCATATACTGTCGAGGAGGTAGTCACCCTTCCCATTTCCAATGGTCTTGTATTATCGGTGATATTCAGGATGACAAGGTCCTGTCCCTGTCCGATATATGCATAATTACCTGCTATCTCGATATCATAATTGTTCCCGCCAAGGTGGCTTACAAGTTCCACATTAGCTCCCAGGGCAGGACATATTCCGACCATGATCAGTGTAATGATCAGTATCATACCCTTTTGGATCGCTTCTAATTTTATTGTCATTACATCACCCGTTACATAAATCATAGAGGCCTGTGATGAGGCATATTTTTATTCATTTAAAGCTATTATATTTTTATTATATTTAAACACGCGCTAAAAATAGCATTAATTATTTATATATTTTTAGTTAAATATATATGTTGTATGTAGGATATGCAGATCCTTTTCTGATGATGCCACAAGGCCATAGATATTCCTTAAGGAGCTAAATAAATTAATATGGGCTTTTTGGGATATTATGCGGAAAGATCCTGCAATTTTTATCTTATGGTATGGATTTATCAAGCAGAAGTTACAGATTTGAGATGCTGGTTTGAAATCAAGGATTGGTACCATGAAGATAATTGCAATAAGATCGAGCCCTAGAGGCAAGAATAGCAATACATTGAAGCTTTTGGATGCAGCCCTGGACGGAGTTGCAGCAGCAGGGGCAGAGGCTGAGGTCATCGATGTTGCTAAACTGAAGCTCAAATACTGTGCAGCATGCAATGCCTGTCATAAGACCGGAGTATGCCCCATCAAAGATGACTTCAACGGCTCACTGGAAAAACTGCTGGCTGCCGATGGCATCATCTGGAGCAGTCCTAATTATATGACCAATGTGAGCGCACAGCTTAAAACATTGTTCGACAGGAGTCCTCGCGTTACCCATGAGCAGCTTTTTGAAGGAAAGTACGCTTTTTCCTTAACAACAGCCGGTAGCCGTGATGTTGGTTTTGTGCTCGATGTCATGAACAACTTCATGAAAATGTGTGGAGGCACGGTCATCGGAGGCGTGGGCTGTACAATGGCCCAGGGTCCGCTGGCAATGGAAGCTGCAATAGGCAAGTCTTATGAGATGGGCAGGGATCTGGTCGAAGCTATACGCGAGAAAAGAAGTTATCCTGATCAGGACGCTCTTCATCATGCATGGAGAGAGGGCTTCAGGCACGTCATCATTGCCAATAAAGAGGAGTGGCCGCATAACGTGGACCACTGGATAGCAAAGGGGTGGCTGTAAGCATAATTATTTTCCCTGCCTTGTAGTATGAAGAGGATAACAAACCTCACTTAAAAATATTGACTTCTGTAAAAACTGTCTTTATTAGACAGAACCTGAGAGTTCAAACAGTATGATTACAATAGCTGGCTCAATCGTAGTAATTCTATTGAACTATCAGATCGCAGAATTATCAGTACGGCTCAATATCAAGTTTTGAGGCGACCTCGTCCTCACCGCGAGCCTTACCATCTATTATTGTCCTCACTCTGTTCGGCTTGAAGCAGTTGGCACACCTTCGGACGAACTGATTGTTTGTAATGGCTGCGAAGAACTCTTTCCTGCAGTTATAGCAAGTTACTATTATGTTCATTCTGAACCCTCAAACTGCGAAAGGTTTGTGAGGATATAAGGATTTCACTTTTGTTCGGGTGGACAGGATACCATATGTAGGGAAGTATAGATCGTTCGATCAGTGCGTAGTAGTTTGTAATGTCTATACGACAACATAAATAAATTAAATAAAAAAGATCACTGGAGGAAATACTCCCTCCATCACTTGTGTGTGAAGTATGCCACGATCTCCTGGCCTACAGAGTCGATGCGACAGAAACCGAACCTCTCGAACTGCACGATCTTGTCCAGTTGGGTTGAGATCATTTTTTCGCCAATGCCTTTGAACTCCCCTTCAGGAGAGAGCACTCTGACAGGGATGCCGTCAACAGGTGCCCAGTGAATGATCTTCATGCGGTCCTTTTTCAGGTTGGAAACCTCATCGCCTATATATCTGGCCTGCAGCGGGGAAAGTGAAGTGATCTCCACGTTGTACAGATCCTTGAGGCGGATGCGGGAACCTACTTGAAGCTGTTCCACATCGTCCTTACAGACGAGCACCCTGTCTGTAACATCGATGCTGCGGTGTCCCTTGTTCTCAGTGGGGTGCAGGGGGGGTTTGGCTGTACGGGGTTGTGCGCCCATCATCGTAAGCTCCACAGGGTCCCATACGAAGAAATACCTGTTAGCTATGGGGTCTATTATCTTTCTGTTCTCGGCGTACAGCGTGTCCATACTAATGCTAACGTCGGTTTCACCCACTCCCATCTCGATCATGAACTTGCGGATGGCCTGGGGCAGTATTCCCCTTCTGCGCATAGCTCTAAGGGTTGGCAGGCGAGGGTCGTCCCAGCCGGAGTATTCTCCCTCCTCGATGGCACGGCGCAGGGTGCTCG